>JAFGCP010000086.1 GCA_016932595.1 Deltaproteobacteria bacterium | reverse complement strand
CAACGCTCGTCGTGGTCACCGGCCCAACGCTCGTCGTGGTCGTTGTGGAGTTGGCAACTGTAGTCGTCGTTGACGGCTCAACACTCGTCGTGGTCGTTGTGGAGTTAGCAACTGTAGTCGTCGTTGACGGCTCAACGCTCGTCGTGGTACTGGCGCCGCCCGGACAACCGTCTTTTACTGCCCGCACATAATGGGGCTCCGCCTTTAATCTTGTATTTGTCGTGTAGCCATCATCGAACCTCACAGGCCATGCCCGTAATGCCGGTGCTGGAGCATACGAATCAGATGACCAGTAATAGTCGCTTGCCGTGGGCGAAAAGTATGTTGTGTTTACTGCCGGGCTGTGCTGGCCGTAATTAACAATGGTCAGCAATTCCTTTTCAGTCGGCATGCGCCAGTCGGCAAACCCGCCATAGACGGCGGCATTCAGGGCATCAATAAAATCCTGCGTGTCCGTGCCGGCGCCATCAGTGCCGGTTGCGCCGTCATACCAGGTATAGGTGTTGTCCGCATCATTGGGGTTTCCGTAATTGGCGATTCCGTTCCAATTATGTTTCCTTTCCCACACAAGACCGGTCACGTCATCGCGCACCATGACCCAGTCGGAGGCGCCGTCGGCCAGTTCAACACAGCCATCATCAAGCTTGGTATAGGAGGGCGTGTTGATGGAATAGTCGCTGTCTTCGCCGAACGTACCCGTGTAACTGCCCGTCTGCCCGGTATCGGGAACCGGCCACAGTGCAGGCACGCCGCCACCGGAGCGCACAGCGCGCACCTTATACGTGTCTTCCGTCTTTTGATGGTCGCGTACATACCCGTAATAAAAACCTATGGCCCATGCCCAGGACCCATTGCTGTCTTCGGTCGTAGAACTCCAGTACAGCCACGAGGCCGTTCCGGGAAAAACAGACTCGTCAATAGCCGGGTCACTCTCGCCAAAGTCGACAATAGTTGTCAACTCCTTTGGTGTGGGCAGGCGCCAGTCAGTATGGCCAGCAAAGTCAAGCGCTTCGCAGTAAACGAGTGCCTGCTCCCAGGTATAGTTGTCCGATGCAGTATCCTGCTGCCACATGAGCCCTGTGTCGGTATCGGTGACCGTGCCGTCCCCGTTGTCGATAAAGTCCGCCAGCGCCATCATCGGCAGCATTAGCAGGATCACATTGAAAAACACCAGAAATTTTTTCATAAGACCCTCCTCTTTAATTAATTTTGGGTAAAAAAGATATGTGACGGCCAGGGTCGCCGGAATACGCATACATACATGGATATGCTCCCTGCTCCAAATGCAATGCAGCTATTGCTTTTGCACTGCCCCCCTTTTGCCGGAGCATGCTGATAAAAAATATAGACGGGTTTTGACTTGCTATGCAGCATATGAAAACCTGGATAAATTAAAATTGCATTAAAACTCGCTCAATTTTCCAAAGGACGAAAAGCTCCACGTCAGCTTTTTGACCGCAAACACTCTAATTCTATACCCTTGAGCAGCAGCGTTATTGTTGTAGCCAAGCACGGCGAGGATTGTTCCCTCACAGTGAGAAGCAGCGAGCATATGCTTGCCACTTGCTTTTGCCTCAGCGCAGGCGCACCCTCTGCTTGTAGCTGCGGCAGAAGCTCAAAAATAAGCTCCCGGGCTCGGAGCCGAATATCCTGATTGTTTGCCAGAATTTCTGTAATTTCTGCACTGTGCAGATAGTAAAGCATTATCAAAATTCTTCCATGGGCAGTCCAAACCAACCGTTTGTCCCGGACTGCCCGCAGACCATTAAGCATCTGCCTGCTTTCCAGTCCCAAAAGTTCCTCGGCAGGACAGTGTAAATCACCTATTGTAGTCGTTGCCGTTGCCGTTGTCGTTGCCGTTGTCGTTGCCGTTGTCGTTGCCGTTGTCGTTGCCGTTGTCGTTGCCGTTGCCGTTGTCGTTGTCGTTGCCGTTGTCGTTGCCGTTGCCGTTGTCGTTGCCGTTGTCGTTATGTCCGCAATGCTGGTCGTCGTTGAAGCCCCGTCCTCCCAGCCTGCCATCCTGGCCAGCATCCACCATTGAGCCTTTGCCAGCCGAATTGCACCGGCTTCACCGATATGGTCACCATCCTCAGCATAGCCCCCATTCATATCCTTCATATTTTCGGGATGAATATGGGGAAACCGGTGCACCCCGCCATCAGCATCAGTCCATGACAGCTCATTGAGCTCAGCCGCGTCGCTGTAACACAAAATATCGGCATAATCAAAAAGGATACGGTTCTCATCGGCCAGTACATGCTGCCTGATGTGCTCGTGCTTCAGGTGCCGCTGATACCCGTCCTCGCCAGTGTATCCATCTACCGGGCCCGTGGTGAAAAAAACTTTTGTTGGATAATTATTTGATTCGCAGTACGTCCGATAGGCATCGACCGCATCAAGATAATCGCTCATATTCACCGTATTGCCGGTAAGATCGTTATCGCCATCATCAAGTCCCCAACGCCGGTCACCGCCGGGCCCGCCGACGCTCGAGCCAGCCCAGCGCACCTTATACACGGGATCAACGGTGCCGCCCGGCTCATTGTGCCAGGTCATATCCCAGCACCAAACAAAACCGAAAGCGGCTATCGCCAAATCACTGGTGTTGGCATACGCAAGATGGGCTTTGGTGTGGACCACGGCCAACTCACTGGTCCAGAAATCCTCTTCCCCGTAAGTGTAGCCCCACAGCCCAGGATGCGCCACATTGCCCCAGGTTGCGCTGCTGGCACGCAGCGCATCGGAGCGGAACGCTTCCGGGGCGCCGGATTCGGTTATGCTTGCGGCAAAAAGACTGTTTTCCTGTTCGAGCAACTCAAGCCCCTTACGGTAGCCCAACGAGTGTGATTCGCCGGGCACGTTCAGCCACATCTTCTTGACTTCATTTATCCAGCATAGGGGAATCTCGTCATACAGCTCGACCACCGTGTGATCCGCTACAATCTGGGCGCCATAAAGCGGGGATGTCATGGCGCCGCAAAAAACATCTGCGCAAAATAAAAATCCGTATAGCGCCGGTATTTTCATAGCTGCGTGCCCCTGCATGGGCAGGTCAAAAGGTCCGGGCATGTTGCAGTCCGGAATTCTACGAAGCAAAAGAGCGTTACTGCTTGCCCAAAGTTGCATGTGAGCCTGCCTCCGGAAATAAGCGGTTCACGCTGCCGGCCAAAATGAGCAGCTTGAAAGAAATAATTCCTGAAAGCAGGCGCCTGCATTTTAAAAACTTCAACGCAAGCAAATACGCGCTTAGATATCGTTACCGTCACCCTGAACAAGAAACCATCCGGTGCGGCTGTAAAAAAGATCAAGCGGCGCATCGGGGCTGAATAAGAATTTAAAGCGCCTCCGCTTTATTCGGAGTCCGACCGACCGCAAATCGGACTCCATTGCAGAACCCTCTATGGCCCAGGCCTGCGCAAGCGCGCAGGCGTCACGCTTGAGAAGCTCTAGGCCGCGCCGGAGCATGCCGGACAAATCGGGACCATCGCCGGGACACAGAAAATCAACCAACTCCCCCACCTTCATGCCGCCGCGGACGGTCTGCTTTAATATCAGCACGCCACATGCCTCGCCGTTGCGCCTGAACAGCAGCTTGATATAGGGATCCGGATTGGCCGCATACCGCCAGTTCATATAGCGCGAATCGCGCACGAGCTGGACCGCGTATTTGCACTTGGACCGATGCCAGAGCATATCCGTTTCTTCGCCGAAGCAATCAAGGCTGCTTGCTTCGAGATGCGCCGCGGGATGCCTCAAAAAACGAGCCAGCCGAACCGTTCCTCCTGCCGCAGCAGACATAATACTGCCGACCCATGCGGGTTTCACAACAGCGGCTATGATGGCATCCGGATTGAGTATACCGTTTAAAAAGGCCACCTCGAATGTCTCGACATACCCCCATTTCCCGACAAAAATAGGATATGAATTCCCCGACGGCGTGACATACCACATGGCAAGGCCGTCCCGCCGAGCCGCTTCGAAAACCCGCTCGGCGAGCCTGCTCATCAGTCCGAGCCCCTGATAGCCCGGATCGGTGAACATATCCATTGTTTTTCCGCAGCGCACAACGGCATCCCCTATCTTCACCAGCTTCGGGGCCAGGGCAAACGTGCTGACCAGTTTCCCCTTATGACGTGCGCAAAACACCCAGGCACGGCCCGCCGGATTCTGCAGATACATCCAGCGAAAATATTCCGGGGAGTGCGAACGCACATTGAAGCGACCCCCGGTATCGGGCTGCATGCCCGCTATGAGTGTGGCAATATCGGCAAGGTCCGCTTCTCCGGCCGCATGGTACTGAATCTCTTTTTTTATGCGTTGCTTTTCCGCGTCGGTAAACATTGGCCCCCCGGTATAACCCCCTGCTTTTATGCTGCATCGGCAGCACTGATCACTATGCACTGCGCATCCGCCCGTGGCCGTACCGTCCGTGCCGCATGCGGGCCTAAAAGGCAATTTCCGGAACCGGCTCGACCAGTTGGGGTTTCAGGTGCAGATAGCGCGTCGTCGACCGTTTCTGGCCGATGTCCTGATACACCCTTTGCACCTGTTCCGCGCTCAGGCCGATCACCGGCCCCGCCAAGTCAGCCGGAATATGACTGTTCAGGGCATACAGGCACAGGTCCATCTTTTCATGAGAAAGCGAAAAAAAGAATTCATCCTGGCCCTGGGCCAGCGAATACGTGTCCGTTGTCGGCGGCCGGCCGCATATTTCCACTGGTACGCCCAGGTGTTCCGCAAGCTTGTACACCTGGCTTTTATACAGGTGCGCTATGGGCTTTATATCGCCGGCGCCGTCGCCGAGCTTCACAAAAAAGCCCTGGTCGTATTCCAGCCGGTTGGGGGTGCCGGTGGTGGCATAATGCAGCCTGTCGGCATGATAGTACTCGAGCATCTTTCGAATGCGCTGCTTAAAATTGGTCGCCGCGAGAATTTCCAGATACGCTTTAAACGGAAGTCTTTTTTTTATTATTTCGCCGCACGGGCTCTGCGCGACAATCGAAAAAAGCGCCAGGTTCCTGCCTTCCAGAATATTGGGCAGAACGATTTTTGATTTCCAGCCTCCGTCGTAACCGGGAATGACGGACCGAACCGCAGCATCATATTTTTCATAAAACCCCGCAGCCTCCAGAATCGGTGTTATGTCCGTATGCTCCCGCACAACGCCGAAGTGGTCGGCCAGACGCTCACTGATACCGAGCGTTTCACCGCAGGAGTGCAGTTCCGGCATCTGAAGCGCGAATACCCGCTCTTTGCCGACCGCCCTGACGCTCAGGGCAAGGGTCACGCTGCTGTCAACGCCTCCGGAAATCGCTACGACAAAGCCCCTGCGCTTAAATTTTTCAGAAAGCATTCCGCGCATGCGCACGGCTATGCGCTCGGCTTCCCGCTCGCAGTCGATATCTAAAACATGCTTTGAAAACTGCGCTGTAGTCCCCACGGCAGATATCTTTCTAATGATACAGAGGCGTTTCCCGCTTGTCGAAATACAGGTCCCAGCACAGCGGCGTATCGTCAAGGCGGCCATTGCCCTGAATAAACTGCTGATACAGCAGCTGCGTTGAAAGCAGCCCCACCAGGGCCATGCCCTCTGTTTCGCTCGTGCTGGCGCCGGCTGCCACCTTTTTCAAAAGCGCCTGGACTTTGCTATGGTCAAAGAATTTGTTTTTATTCAATTCCTGCTCGGAAAGCAGGTCCCGCACATACCCGGATCGTGCGGCGGCGTTGAAGCTTTGCTGAATCGGCGCCCGGTACGGATGCTTTGTCCGCTGCGTTATGGACGCAGGCAGCATTCCCCTGAACACCTTTTTGAGCAGGTGCTTTTCATGAATGCCCAGCACCTTCCAGTGAGGCTCAACCCCCGACATAAACTCAAAGAGCCGATGGTCGAGATAGGGCGGACGGATCTCGACCGAGTGGGCCATGGCCATACGATCTCCCTGGGAAGACAGCAAATAGCCGCTTAAAAATATCGTGTCCTCCAGGTACTGCGCCCGCGACAGCATGTCGCGCTTATGGAAATCTTCCGGTAGCTGCTGCGCACACTGCTCTATGGCCGAACAAGAGCCGACAGTGTCCGTCAGCTCTTTCGAAAAAAAGCGCTTTATCCGGGACGTATTCTCCCATCGGATCAGGTGCGACGAAAGGGGGCTGCCCATATCCGAGGCATGCTGCAATATGAAATTTCGGAATGCGGCCTTCTGCCGCTCATTTTTAAAAATCTGCGGATACAGCTGCTCGAGCAGCAGCGGCCTGACGGCTGAATGCGGCTGCCTCGCTATAAACCGCCGGACCAGAGCCTCCCGGAAAATATCATACCCCCCAAACACCTCGTCTGCTCCTTCGCCGGTGCAGACCACCTTGATGCCCTGCTGCTGTACAAATCGGGCCAGAAGGAACATGGGCACCGGAGCCGTTCGCAGCAGCGGCTTTTCCGCATGCCAGACAACAGCGGGAAACGCTTCTGCAATCAGCTCATTATCGGCGGCAAGCTCCCGGTGTTCCACGCCGAGATGCTCGGCCATTAGATTCTGATAGTCTCCCTCGTCAAAATCGCGCTCCTGGAAGCGTATGCCGAATGTTTGCACCTGCGGATTGAAATGGCGGGCAATCAGAGCGGTAATGCCGGAGGAATCCAGCCCGCCGCTCAGGTAGGCGCCGACCGGCACATCCGCGCGCAGGCGCAATCTGGTTGCATCCATAAGCAGCGCCATCATCTCTTCACACAGGGCATCAAGGGGCTTACCGGCAAGCGCTTCCGCAGGGACAAACGGAATGTCCCAGTAACGGTGCTGCCGGTGGGCTCTTTTATCGATGATAAGAACGTGACCGGGCTTCACCTCATAAATATTTTTAAAAATCGTGCCCCCCGGGAGGGTCGTCCACAGGGTGAACACCTGATCAAGGGCTCTGAGGTCGATTTCCGGCGACGGAAGAATGCCGGCGGCAGTCAGCGCTTTGATCTCTGAGGCAACCAGGTACATGCCGTCATGCTGCGCATAAAACAGGGGGCAGATGCCCAGGCGGTCCCGCGCGCAAAACAGCCGCTGCTTTGCCGTGTCCCACAACGCAAAGGCGAACTGGCCGTTAAAGTCCTTCAGACACTCGATGCCGTTTTCCTCATAGCTGTGAACGATGACTTCCGTATCGGTGTTCGTATAAAAACGGTGCCCCTTGCGCTCGAGGACTTTCCGCAGCTCAAGATAATTATATATCTCGCCGTTCAACACGATCCAGACGGACTGATCTTCATTGTGAATGGGCTGCGCGCCGGTGGTTAAATCAATGATGCTCAGACGCGCATGGGCAAGGGCGGCCGTTGAGCTGCAGTACAGGCCGGTCTGATCCGGACCTCTGTAGCGAAGCGCGGCGATCATCCTACCGCACGTGACAGCAAAATTGCGGCCGCTGTTGTATTTGGCATAAATTGCCGCTAAGCCGCACATATTGACCGACCTGTCGTTTTCTGGTTCATGAGTTGCACGCGACATTGATCCCTGTCGATTTTGCCGTTGATGTTTTTCGGTATGGATTTTGAC
This sequence comes from Deltaproteobacteria bacterium, assembly GCA_016932595.1. Classification (GTDB taxonomy): domain Bacteria; phylum Desulfobacterota; class WTBG01; order CAIYCZ01; family CAIRTM01; genus CAIWCT01. The sequence goes on along the minus strand of JAFGCP010000086.1, from coordinate 14,150 downwards.
ATCACAATCTCTTTCGGCCGCTTGAAAAGCGGCAGGTGCTCCATGCAGTAGCGATGCAGATCAGCCGCAGACACCGATGCGCCGACCCCGCTCGCCATAGCGAGCAGCTTTGCCCCACCCAGATCGCTCGTCACCGGAACCACGGCGCATTCAATGGCGAGCCCGGATTCCAGAATGCACTCTTCGATTTCCGCTATATTAACGCGGTAACCTGATACTTTTACCAGTTCATCCCTCCTGCCGGAGATAAACAGAAACCCCTCCTCGTCCTTATAGCCGTAATCACCGGTATGATAGCCGAAAGAGTCCAGAACCTGCCCCGTTGCCTCAGGATCTTTATAGTAGCCCATCATGATATTATCGCCCTGCGCCACAAGCTCGCCCTCCTTTCCGGGCGGCAGTTCACGGCCCCGCTCATCGCGTATGGTAATGACGACGCCGGGTATGGCCTTCCCGATGGACTCGATTTTTTCATGAAACCGGTGCGGCTCCAGATAGGTTAAGCGGGCCGAGGCCTCCGTGGCGCCGTACATGACGACAATATTTGTATGGGGCGGCAGCAGTTTTCGCAGCAGCATCTTAACCGGCCGCGCCATGTGCCCGCCGGCCTGGGAGCAGTACCGCAACCAGGGGAGTCGATCCCGGTACTCTCTCAGGGGAGACTTGGTGACCAGCTGCGCATAGGTTGACGGAACGCCGGAAAACGACGTTACCTGCTCGCGCTCCATCTGTCGCAGCACCGCGGCGGTAAAGGCAAACTGGTTGTTGATGACCACGCGCGCGCCTGCAGCGATATGCGTATTCAGAAGCGATTTGCCCATAACATAGGTGAACGGCAGAACCACCATCTGAACATCGCCGTGCGTAATGGCCAGATACCGGCAGATCGAACGGGTGTTGGCCACAATATTTTTGTGCGAAAGCAGCACGCCTTTCGGCCTGCCGGTGGAGCCGGAGGTGAAAATGATGCTCGCGCCGCCGGCGGCATCGATTGCCAGGTGCGGATTCCCCGGGCAGGGGCGGTAGAGAATCTCATCAAGGGCGCCGGCGTTTTTAAAGGCGGCTGAAATCCTTCCGGGGAGATCGCCGTTTTTTTGCGTCATGAGAAACGACGGCGTGTCCGCGCACTCGCGCAGGCCCGCAAGCAGCGCACGCTCGACAATGATGCTGTGAGGCTGTACAAAGCGGACAAAGGACGCAATATCCGGTGCGGTAAATCCCGGGTTAACGGGCACGACGCATCCACCGGCCTTCAGAATGCCGTAGTAGCAGGCAATATACTCAAACCCGTTTTTACACAGCACCACCACCGGATCACTTCGCTGCAGGCCCAGGTCCAGAAGTTCGGCAGCCATGGCATTGGCCGCTTCATTTATATGGGCATAGGTGTAGCGGCCGCTGTCGCATACCACGGCACAGTGACCGGGGTATAACGCCGCGCTTGTTTCCAGAAAATCATGGATGAGCGCTGTGGAAGCTGCAGGCTGGATCATAGCTGTTAAGGCGCCCCCTTTTTCTGATAATGAAGCCTTCAACATTGTCAAGGCTATCCAGGTTTTCCGGCACCAGCTCATCATCTTCAACGGCAATGCCGAACGTGTTTTCGATAAACGTAATCAGCTCGAGAAGGCCGGAGGAGTCAAGCACCCCCGTTTGCAAAAAAGACTGATCATCGCCAGTTAAAAGCGCTGTATTCCCAAAAAGAAGCTCATCGACAATAAATTTTTTAATTTCTTCTTTTGGCGCCATAGGTCGTCCTTTGCCTGCGATCCTCTATATCTGCTGCTGCGGCTCCGGCACCGCAGGATCTGGTTTGCCATCAGCCGGCACCGGGGTATGCATTGTCGGGCTGAATTATAAATTTATTAAGAAGTTCATAAATAAGCGGACAAAACAGAGATCGCCACGGCCCTGCGGGCCTCGCGATCACACCTCCCTCGAGTCATAGCCAACGAATGAGTCGAAGCCGCGAGCAGAGCGTGGCGGGCAACGACGAAGCAATCTCAGGTTTGAGAACCCATGTTGCGCTGCCACGTATGGTGAATCGAAAATCAGAACTGTCCGGCTACTTATGAACTCCTTAGTAAATGGAACCGTACCCTCTATTTTGTATGCCCCATGCACAGAAATTAATGCATGCCGCATGCCAGCTTGCATGCCCGTTTGCCTTAACGGGCATTTTCCCCCTGTGTTCCCCCTGCCCCTTGGGGCATTATAGTGCATAGGGCTTTGCAAAGGCCGTTTGCAAAAACCTGCGCCGCCCGTGCCCTGCCGGCATCATTTAAATGGCCGCCGTCGGCAGTGTATGCCGGCAGCAGAGAATAGTAGCGGGCTTGAAAATAGGCATGCTCCATACGCCTGCCATCGGGAAACGTCGACTCTGTGCGGGCTATATCAATTACCGGCTCGCCCTTATATGCCTGACGAAGCAGTTCATTGTACGCGCTTCTCTGCATATTATCCTGATCTCCCAGGAGGGCATGCTTGAGCCTGCTTTTTAAACCGCAATAGTGCGTCGTCAGCGGTACGGTGAAATGGACAAACCTGATATGCGGGTAGCGTTCCGTAACCGCTTTCACCAGTGCGGCATATTCATTGAATACGGCGAGAATGTCTGTGTTTTTTTTAATATCCACATAGCACAGCTTTATACCCACAAGATCAAAGGCCAGGCCGTTTGTACGGAATAAAAGAAATGTTTTAAAATTTTCGAATTTCTGAAGCGGCTGCGCGTTTGCGCCTATTTTGAAATGACTTATGCCCGGGCTGGGGCTGACTGAGGCAGCCGCGCCTGCATCAACCGCGTGTATCGCAATCGGCTCGTGCAGGGCGCCGCCGGCCGACGCAAGCCCGGCCATGATATCGTTGCCGACAGACATATGGGCAAACAGGATGCGATGGCTGTTAATGACTCTGCTGCACTGGCTTGAAATGCCGGCGGAGCGTTTCTGCTCCTGCGGCACTGTTGCATCCATAGGCTCGCATCCCGTTAAAGAAACCCATAAAGCAGCACTAAAAAATGGCACCATCGAGCGGCCTTTAGCATGCATTGCGGCAAGCTCCTTCAGCACAGCCGGCCGGCGCCATTGCGCCGCCGCCGGTCGCCGCAATCTCCTCGTAAGGCCTCGTAAATTGTCTAAAATGATGCTTCTTGATCTCGTCTATGGACATTTCCCACCACTTTGATTCCAGAAGCTTTCCTATAGTTTCTGCGGGGAAGCGATACCTGACAACACGCGCCGGATTGCCGAGAACCAGCGCATATGGCGGCACGTCTTTAGTGACGATGGCGCCCGCAGCAATAACGGCCCCTGTGCCGATGCTTTTCACGGTTGACAGAATTACCGCATGATCGCCGATCCATACGTCGTGGCCTATGTGCAAAGGGGTATATGCCACCAGGTCTTTTCCGCAATAGGACAGCCGGGCATTAAAGAAAAAAGCATGGGTTGAAATAAAATTCACCGGGTGCTCCCGGTTATATGCCCGCGCAGAACGCGCAATCGAGCAGTACCTGCCTATCGTTGTGTAAGGGGGAAATGATGATGGAATAAAACATGCCCCGTGCGTGTACATGCCTATATCCACGTGTCGAAATTTTTTAAAAATCTCCCGCAATAACACAGAGTAAAACTCTCCCTTCTTTCTGCTTAAAAGCCACACCGTAAGCGCCCAAATTGTTCTCCTTTCAGAAGCCAGCAGGTAGAAAAGTGCTTTTTTCCATAAAGTCATATGCGCAACTCCCGCCGCTGCACCCTGCGCCGCGTCCTGAAGTCACCAACCATCCGTATAACGGTGGCCTGTTAGGCGCAATCAAAGGCCGCACATCAACAACACGAAGTGCTTACGCTGCTGTCGTCAGGGGTCCTTCGCCTTCGGCGAAGACATCTCAAGACAATAATGGCGGATACAAGTCACCGCACTCTTATGATTTTTAAGCAAAAAATAAGCCGATCCGCCTGTCTGCTTGCGGCCCAATTAAAAAACGATTGAACAGCATGTAATTTGTTACGAAAAAACGCATGTAAGCACGACTCTTTCGCGGCTGGGGTTGCGCCGTGCCGAAAAAAATACACAAATAATTATATTTTCTGACTTTCAACAGATAAAAACCCAAAACCCTGATCCCCCGCAGCGGAAAAATGTCGGCTAAAAAAAACATCAAACCGAAACAGCGGGCACAAAAAGCGGGTCCATTGACCCTGGGCTGAAAGGCCGGCAACAATGTCGCAAAAAAATTGATGGCCTGAGGTGCTCAATCTAAACAAGTCTTAATGACTAAATAGTGCTCATTTTGGCGCAATGAAAACGGGAAAAAGGGCTTGCTCTCGCCAACCGGGCCTCACCCGCGACACTCCCTTCCCTAAAACGACTGCGCCTGCTTCAACGGCATACAATCCGGCAAATAGTGTTCATTTTAGCGAATTGTCAGCAGAAACAATGTCTCTGAGCAGATCAACCACGTTTTCCCGGCGGCTCCTCCTGCCAGAAGATGCATGCGCCGGCTTTATCTGCATACCAGCCGGCTGTTTTCCGTAATGGCTTCATTCAGCTCCCCGGCTTTCCGCCTGAAACGGCAAGGCTGAACGACCCGGTATTTTGAGGCACAATACTTGCATTTTTTCATTATTTATAATTGGCAGTCGCAAGGTTTTTGGCCGGCGCAAACGTATGGGGCACTGGTTCATGAACGGTACATGCCTGCGAACAAAAATCCGCTCGCTCCTGGCCTCGGAAAACCTGAAGGCCCGTGCAGCACGGGGCGGCATATGGCTCGGTACGGGCAACGGGATCGAGCAGCTGTTCAGGTTTGTCCGCAACATGATACTGGCCCGGTTACTTGCGCCGGAAGCATTCGGCGTCATGGCGATCGTGCTTGCCGTCAACACCGCCTTTGAGTCCTTCACCGAAATCGGCATCCGGCAGGCCGTCATTCAAAGCCCCCGGGGATCAGAGCGGACCTATCTCAACGGCGCATGGTTCTTTTCCGGCGGCCGTGCACTTTTTTTATATGCAGCGGCCTTTTTCGGGGCCCCCTTGATTGCCCGGCTCTACGAAAATCCCGACCTTGTGCCCCTGCTCAGGGTGGCTTTTCTCGCCATTATTTTCAGCGGATTTATCAGCACTGAAGCGTATCTATCCATAAAAAGATTAAAATTTAACCGCTGGGTATTCGCCTGGCAGGGCGGCAGTATTTGCGGCATTGTTATCGGCATAGGACTTGCCTTTTATTTTCGCACGGTGTGGGCCCTTGTCATCGGCTTCACCTGCGAGGCAGCCCTACGCTGCCTGCTTTCCTACGTTCTGTTCCCTTTCGTACCGAAATTCGATTTCGACCGTGACAACATACGGGCTCTGATAAAATTTTCACGGGGAATGTTCGGCCTGCCTCTGCTGTCATTTATTTTTATGCGGGCCGATGTCTTCGTCATCGGCAAGCTGTGCCCTTTTTCCGACCTCGGGCTTTATGCCATGGCGGCGGCCCTGGCTGCCGCCCCGTTCCGCCTCGTATCCATCGCAAGCCAGATTATGATGCCGGCATTTTCCGAAAAACAGCACGATACCGTCTGGATCAATAAAAAAATCTCTGACATCAGCGCTATTTTCTTATATGCGGGCATCCCGCTCCTAGGCTTCATAATTTTGTACGGCCGGGAGGTCTTACTTCTTGTCTATGGTGCAAAATATGGGGCTGTCGCCGTACCCTTTGCCATTATTTTTGCGCGGCAGCTTATATACTACCTCGGCGTTCCCATAGCTACCGTGTATATCGCACTGGGCAGGCCTGAACTCCACCGGCTTTTTACCGCAATACGAACAGCCCTGATAGTGGTTATGATTGTTCCTGCGATCAAGCTGTTCGGGCTGCCGGGAGCCGCGGCTGCGGGGCTCATTTCCATGATGGTCGGATATATGGTCCAGATCAACAGGCTCAGGACGCTCACCGGCCTGCACCCGAAAATTTTTGCAAAAATGATTCTTTTGGCTGTATGCGCCGCACTGGTGGTCGGGTCGTTTTGGCTTGTCACCCACTCGTTTGCTGCAGACAGGCCCGCGGTCAGTCTACTGTTCGGCGGTGCCGGTTGCCTGGCATCATATGCAGCAGCCGCCAAGCTATTTCTAATGCAGAAAAGCACCGCCGATTTCCCGGACAATGGCGCTACAGCCGTGAATAACTGAGTCGCCTTTCCGGGAAGCGCCGGGGCTTTGCGCCGGCACACTTGACAGACAGGTTCCCACAATGGAAGAAGAGGCTTTACGTGGGGTGCAATGGCAAACCTACGGCGAAACGGTACTCAACCCGTATGCCTGCGCTTTTGTAGCCCTCATGGCAATACTGCTGCTTGCACTTCCGCGGCGCTTTGCACTCCTGCCCTGCGTTGCCGTGGCATTATATATTACCAATATGCAGCGCATCGTTATTGCAGACCTCGATTTTTTTATGCTCAGAATCATGGTTCTTATTGCGTTCCTGCGCATCGTCGCCCGGGCAGAGTACCGCGGACTGCACCTGACGGGAATCGACTACCTTGTCTTTAGCCTGTCTGGGGTCATTATTATTACCCGCACCGCGCTTCTGCAGACCACCGGCATTTTCATCAATCGCCTCGGCTGCACTTTCGACCTGCTGGGCATGTATTTTACCGTTCGCATACTGGTGCGCAGTTTTGACGACATCGGGATTTTCATAAAAGGAATTATTCTCATGAGCCTGCCCCTTGCTTTTTTCATGACTTTAGAACAGATTACGGGCATTAATCGATTTTCCGCCCTCGGCGGCGTACCGGAGGCGGCTTTCGTTCGGGGCGGAAGAATACGGTCACAGGGCGCCTTCTCACACCCTATTCTGGCAGGAACATTCGGCGCATCAAGCCTTGCCCTTGCGGCAGGCCTGCTGCTGCAAAACACGCGCAGCCGTCTCATGGCGCTTACCGGCATTGCCGCCGCCACTATTATTACGATCATGTCCGCGTCAAGCGGGCCAATAATAACATACCTGGCTGCCGTGGCCGGCTTTTGCGCCTGGCCGATGCGCCGGTATCTCAAGCCCATAGTATGGTCTTGCATTGCTTTTGTCGCTCTGCTGCAGCTTGTCATGAAAGCAAATGTCTGGTGGCTCATAACTCGCTTCAAAATCGTGAGCGGCTCAACAGGCAGCCACAGGGCGATGCTTCTCGATGCTTTTTTCGAACGATTCGACGAATGGTGGCTGATCGGCACACCTTCAAGCGGCCACTGGGGCTGGGGGCTTGAGGATGTTACCAATATGTTTGTGCGCATGGGTATTGATGCGGGTCTTGCCGGGTTATTGCTTTTTCTGGCGATTATCTTTTTCTGCTTCAAATCCGTGGGCCGCAGCATCAGAGCATCTGCACAGCTACCGGGAAATCAAAAGCTTCTGTGGGCCCTCGGAGTATACCTGTTCAGTCATGTAATTTCCTTTATGGGCGTTTCATATTTTAGCCAAATGCCTTTTTTTTATTACACGACCATTGCTTTAATCTCGTCAGTGGACAGCCCTGAGTTTAAAAAGAATTACAGCCAATAAAATGAAGCTGAAAAAAATGCAATGCGCAGAAAAAAACAACCCTTCAAGCGGCTACAGCGTCTGCCTCATGGGCGCCCAGCTCAACACGGGCAACATGGGGGTTGCAGCTCTATGCGCATCGTGTGTAAAAATCATACGACTCCTGAAGCCTGATGCTGAAATAAACCTGCTGATCGGTCATCGAAGCGCCGATCCCCAGGTGCTGCAGCTCGCGGGCGAAGCGCTCAGGCTTAGGGTCCTCAATTACCGGCTTTCCCCGAAATCCGTTTTCCACCAGCACCTCCTGGGCATTTTTTTCCTAGCTTGCCTCCAGAAAATCATGCCCCTGCGAGGGCTGCGCATAAAAATTATCGAGACAAACGAATTTTTGCAAACCATGCATGCTGCAGATTTTGTCGGTGATATTCGCGGCGGCGACAGCTTCAGTGATATTTATGGGCTGCGTAGATTTTTAATCGGTCTCATGCCGGCAATCATTGCCATCCTTTTGGGGAAAAAGCTCGTGCTGCTGCCCCAAACCTACGGGCCGTACAATTCAGCGGCCGCACGGTTGCTGGCGCGGTTTATCATTGCCCGGTCGTTTTACGCGTGCAGCCGCGACAGGCAGGGTGTTACTTTTCTCACCGACACTTCGAACAGCCCGCGCAGGAGGCCACGAGTGGTCTTTTGTCCGGATGTGGCCTTCTTGCTTGACAGCATACAGCCGCCTGCCGCCGAGATACAGCCCCCGCTGCCCTCATGGCAGGCATCCCCGGTAATCGGCATCAATATAAACGGCCTTATGTACAATGGCGGCTATACCCGTTCGAACATGTTCAGGCTGCAGTTTGATTACAAGGTCTTTGCAGCCCATCTTGTGCAAGCGTGCCTGGAACAAACCGACGCACACATACTACTCGTGCCGCACGCTTTCGGTCTTTCCGGCAATGTCAACAGCGATCCTGACGCGACGCGTGATCTCCTGAGCACGGTTCCCGAAACCCGAAAAAACCGCATTCACCTTCTAATGCAACAGCATAATCAGTCCGAAATGAAAGGCCTCATCGGCATGTGCGACTTTTTTATCGGGTCGCGAATGCATGCCTGCATCGCGGCTCTTTCACAGGGCATACCAACCGTCGCCATTGCCTACAGCCACAAATTCTTTGGCGTCTTTGATTCCATCGGCTCCGGCCATACGGTCATCGACGCTCGTACAACCGGCGAAGGCGATGCGCTGCAACAGATATTTGAAGCCTATAAGAAGCGCAACACCCTTGGCACCGACGCACAGGCAAAGGTTGCGAGAGCGCAAAGAACAATAGTCTCCGTTTTTCGTGACATGCTCTGTTATCAATAAAACAGTTCATCCAAAAGCGAGACAAAATACAGTGCTAAACATGCAATCAGAATATGCGCCATCATGCTGAGATCGATACACTGCTTACAGGATGTTGTTGACTGGGGGATGTGCACAGGGTGCGGGGCCTGCTATTCACTGTGCACTAAAAACGCTGTTACCCTTGAAAATATCGAGCACGTCGGCATCCGCCCCCGCTTCAAGCCGGCTGCCTGTGCCGGCTGCACGGAATGCCTCGATATATGCCCGGGGTATGGGGTTGACGCTTCAAAATATGCAACCAAATGCACCTGCGCTGTTCAGACCAGCCACCTTATCGGGCCAACGATTGAAGTTTGGGAAGGCTATGCCGCTGATAACGAACTCAGGTTCCGGGCATCCTCCGGCGGGGTGCTCACTGCCCTGTCACTCTACTGCCTCGAGCAAGAGCATATGGCTTTTATCTTTCATACGGGCATGGATCCGATGGCACCATGGAAAAATATTACGGTTCAAAGCAGCAACAGACAGCAGCTTATCAGACACGCAGGCTCACGCTATAACGCATCATCCCCCTGCGACAGCCTGGCATTGATCGAGGCATGCGATCGCCCCTGCGTTTTCATCGGCAAGCCCTGCGATGTTGCAGCTGTTGCCGCCCTGCGCGCCAAACGACCCGCCCTTGATAAAAATCTCGGCATGGTGCTCACTTTTTTTTGTGCAGGCACACCAAGCGTCAGTGCAACCCTTGACCTTCTCAGCAAGCTTGCTGTTGATGCGGCCCAGGTCAGGGGCCTTCGCTACCGGGGAAACGGCTGGCCTGGCGGGTTTTCCATCAAAAAAAACACCGGTTCGCACTGCCAGGTCCTAAGCTACGAAGACAGCTGGCATTTTCTTCAAAAATACCGCTGCCTGCGCTGCCATCTGTGCCCTGACGGCCTCGGGGAAATGGCCGACATATCATGTGGCGATGCATGGCACAGGCACGACAAAAATTCAAATGACCCCGGCCGATCGCTTGTGCTGGTGCGATCGGAACATGGACGGGAGATGCTAAAAAAAGCCATCCGCGCAGGCTATATACAGCTAACCACCTCCACCCCTGAAAATGTCATCAAAGCCCAGGGCCTTGTAGCAAGGCGCAGGAAAATTTTCGGCAGACTGCTTGCCATGAAACTCTTGCTTATCCCGGCAACGCAGTTCACCGGTTTTAATTTGTTTCGAAACTGGGTGGGTCTATCACTGCTGGCTCAGATAAAGACCGTGTTCGGAACACTCAAAAGGCTGCTGCATAAAAAGCTTTGGCATAAAAATTCACTCGACCAAAGCGGCCGCACAAACAATTTTTCACAAAATATTTTAAGGCGCATAGCTTGAATATCTACTTCGATAGCGCTACACTTAAAGGTATTGACCATTGTCTAAAATGGTTTTTCCGGGGGGCGTCAATTTCAAATTTCATCCCAACCAAAAACATCATCAAGCTCTTTTTTCAGGATCTTGAGCATTTTGCGCAATAACGTTGCTGATCCGGGGCAGATGGCCTCAGATGAGGATCACCCGGACAGTACGAGCAACGGGCCAATATTACTGTGCTGGCTTGTCCTGCGAGAGCATAGCACGGAAAAAGCAGCCTGAAGCCACCTGCGCAAACGGCCATGCTAAAAAGGGCTCTGCGCATTATGCCATATTGGGCTGAAATTTTTTCTGAAGTGCTGCCGTTTCGTCCGGACAGCGGGTCTTTATCTCGCTAACCCGAATTTTAATAGTGATAGCCTGTGAAGCTAAATCAAACAAGTACCCTGACCATAAGGGCAGTTTTAGAGTGTTCGCGGCTTCAATAAAAAAGCACATATCACCAGGCAAGGAGGGGCGCCATGAAAACAACCAAAATTATATTCTCAATTCTCGTGATGTCCTTTGTTTCATCGCTTACCTTTGCGGCGTCACATTATGTAAGACCGGGCCTGACATATAATGGCGATGGTACAACATGGGCAGCAGCTTCAAGTGCCGGCGGTGCCGGGGCGTATAACGCGCTCCCGGCAGATCTCATCAGGGGAGACACGTACTATTTAGCTGACGGCAACTATGGAACATACCGATTTAATGATGCTGCGTCCGGCTCGACCTATATCTATATCAAAAAAGCGACAGCAGGTGCTCACGGCACGGCAACTGGATGGAATAACTCGTATGGAGATGGGCAGGCAATATTTGCCGCCGGCGCAGGTCAAAACGCCATAATCATAACGACTAATTATTGGGATATCGACGGCGTTACGGGCTATAATGACGGATCCGTTCAACAGCACGGCATAAAACTGACCATGCAACCAGATTCCGCACGGGCGACGATTCTCATGTCTAATACCTCCTACGTTAATTTAAGGCATTTAGATATCGGCAACGCCGGTCTTGATTTGGATAGGGACGGAAACTGCATCTATGCAAACAATTCAAGTGGTGGCGGCGTCAGTCAAAACATTCACTATTGCTATTTGCATGATTCCACGACCTCACTGATCGTATCACGCAGGCGCACAAACAGCATCTTGGAATACTGTTACCTTGCCAGAAACAGTTCATCTTCCTCCCGGCATGCAGAGGGATGGTCAGACGGCGGATCAACAAATATTATTTGCAGATATAATCAATTTTTCGACATAGAGGGGTCCGCCTATATTTCATTTCCCGTCGACGCCGTGAGCAACTGGGAAATCTACGGGAATGTTTTCGCATATACGGCACAGAACAGTTCAGGAAGGGGCGGCGTTTCCTGGGTCATAGGGGCGGACAGCAGCGGCTATATTACCGGATTCAAGGTATACAATAATTCCTTTGTCAGGGTGCGGTCGTACAACTCTGCCCTTCGGACAGAACCCGGCAGTTCCAATAATTATGCCTATAACAACTTATGGGTAGGGTGTGTTGACAGAGATGGAAGCGGAAGCACTGCATATGTATTAAACTCATCTTATGTTACTCATGATTATAATGCCTTTAGCGATGACGTATCGGTATCGGAAGCGCATCTGCAGGAAAACGTCCCAACCAGCATATTTACCAATTATGCGGGAGATGATCTAACCCTTGCGCGGGCCACCGACCGTGGCATGACCCTTCCATCCCCGTACAACACTGACATGTTGGGATCCACCCGAGGCAGTGACCAAAATTGGGACAGGGGGGCATATGAATTCCCGGTCGCGACCCAGGGTGAAATAAGGCCCCCCACCAATCTGCGGGTATTACAGTAACACTACTGAAAAGCAGGGATACTCGTCCGGGATCGACGGCCTGAACAAAAAATACTGCTAAAAAAATGCCTGATACGGCATCGCCTGGGGTGGCAGTGTCAGGTGAGTGCTGTTTCAGTGCATGTTTTCTGCGCGTGCGGTTTCTGCATATGCTGTCTTAGAACAATCTGTGCACATCGCCTCTCGCCTACTGCAAGTTGCGCAGCCACTCTTCCAGAACAACCAGGCTAAATAATATTTTATGATTGTCCTGTCTTTTGTTTTCATGCTCCTGCAAGAGAGTATTTACGGCATCATAGGATATATACTGATACAGCAGGGATTGCTCATCAAACAGCAAATCGTTTTTTTTATTAAAAAATGACTTTTGAAACCACGCATCCACAACCTTAGTTGCAAATCCAATTTTTCGCCTGTTGACTATATCTTCCGGGAGAAAACGCCTGCATATTTTACGGTGAATCCACTTTCTCTCACCCTTATTGACTTTAAATGAACTGCCAAGGCGTTCCACATATTCTACAATGGCATGGTCGAGAAAGGGGACTCTTATTTCCAGGCCATGCGCCATGGAGAGCTTATCCGTGTACATAAGCAACTCATCAGGCAGCGATGACCTTACTTCCAAGAAATTCAATCCTCCAAGCTCATCCGTATGCCCCATTAAAGGAATAAGATCATCCCAGCATTTGAATATTTCATCGTCAATATTGGCTGTGAACAGCTCTTTTCGAAACATTCTGTTTATAGAATCCTCCGATACAATCGAAAAAACATGCTTATATCTTTGCAGCCTGTCGGTATTGTCCAATGAATATAACCCTCTTTTAATAGATTCCGCCCGAGGCAACGGCGCAAGCAGAGATTTCAAAAATACTCGAAAACACGAGGGCATTGCCCGCCAGTACTTACCATAGACAACGCCAATATGCCTTTTATATCCCCCGAAAAGCTCATCAGGTCCCTGCCCGACAAGAGCCACTTTAACGTCCTGTCGCGCACGTTCACAAACATGGTACATGGGCACGATTGAAGATGTTGCCACCGGTTCTTCCAGACAGGCAATGATTTTAGGCAGCGACTTCTGAAACTGTTCTTTATTAATTTCTACTGCGCTGTGGTTCGCCCCTAGTACCGCTGCAGTTCGATTAGCCTTATGAAGTTCATCCTGCTTGTAGGTCTTCCCATAACCAACCGTATATGTTTTACATATATTTTTTTCTTTTTTCATTAATGCAAGCAGCAGGCCGGAATCCATGCCGCCGCTCAGCAGCAGGCCCAGGGGCACATCACTGATAAGCTGCCTTCGAACAGCTTCTCTGTACAGCATTAGCAGATCATTTTCGACCTCCCGCTCAGACGGCATCGGGTCAAAGGGAACAGGTTGAAAATTCCACCATCGTTTTACGCTGACTTTCCCGTTTTCAACAATTAAGCACGTTCCGGGCGCAAGCTTTTTTACTCCATCGATAAGCGTGAGAGGTGATGGCGTATATCGATACCGCAAAAACAGATTCAAGGCAATGATGTCAACTTTCGGTTTTTCTTCACTATAGGCCCGAATTGCACGAATTTCAGAACCAAAAGCAACACGCTGCGGATCTGCCTTGTAATAAATATTTTTTATCCCCATCCTGTCCCGCGCAAGTATCAATCTCTGCGCAACATCATCCCATATGGCAAAACCGAACATCCCATTGAGATGATTAAGGACATCAATGCCCCATTGCTTGTAGCCATAAATAATAACCTCCGTATCAGATTTTGTATAAAATGTATGGCCGAATCCCATTAATACTTTTTTTATTTCCTTGAAATTATAAATTTCGCCGTTAAAAACGACCCATACCTTTTTCCCGGCATCAGACATAGGTTGATGACCATTGCGCAAATCAATTATTGAAAGGCGCCGGAATCCGAAACCAAGCTGCCGGGAAATAAAAAAACCTTCATCGTCCGGTCCCCTGTGGACCAATGTTTTTGTCATTTTTTTCAGGTCCTCGAGAAGAACCGCCTTATTGCT
>JAFGCP010000085.1 GCA_016932595.1 Deltaproteobacteria bacterium | reverse complement strand
TCTCCTTATTACACAGGAAGCGTTTATAAAACAGCACCATGGCAACGCCAGTGACAACTGCGTGGCATGGTTGTGTGCATAAAAGCAGCATCGCCGTCATGCCGGCCCCATGTTAAGAATGCGCTTGTGAAAGTACCCTTGCAGCAGCGGTGCAACAGGCAAAATGAAACAGTTACGTGCTCTATACAACAGGGAGGGGAACAGATGCAATAAATATTAATGGAAAAAGATGTTGCGCGGCTGCGAAGCGAGGTGCATTGCGGCACAGCCTCCAAGGGGAGAAGGAACTCTTAATGTAACAGCAGTGCCCTCTATTTTTTCCTTCAAAAAAGGTGCCCAACTGATAATTTCAAGTGTCAGAGCCCACTAGCCAGGCTTGAAGGACAGGAATCAGTGTTCCAAATATTGGATTTTAATCAACTTGACTGACCTGCTAGCGCCAGCTTTTTAATCAAATGCAGGGTGCGCCATGCGCACCGCCCATCACCTAAATCAATTCAAAAAAACCCCTCATCAAACCGGGGTTGCACACCCCGGGCATATCACCAGAAAATCCCCCGCTATGACCGTCTTTTGGTGCGCGCGGCGCCCCCTTCGGACTGTCTTGAACCCATAACAGTGGGCATCCTGCTACCCCCCTTTCTCAAGATCACCTTTTATGATCTTAGAGTTTCTATTTTCAACTTTTTAAAATTCTGTCAAATGTGCAGCCCGGCCCCTTCCCTGTCTCTTTTATTTTTTGCAACTTCCTACTCCGAACTGCAGGGCAGGCGCGGAAGCCTGCCCCTGCGGTTTTTTTAACCATAAACCTTAAGAACCCTGCCGGCCCCTATTTTTCCCGCGCATAAGGCCAGGCCATGACGCCGCCTTCCATCACGCGCACATTTTTCCAGCCATGCGCATCCAGCACAAGAGCAGCTTCGTAACCGCGCAGGGAAATTTTGCAATAGGTCACTATTTCGGCGCTCTTATCGCCGGGAAGTTCAGACAGCCGCTTTCGAAGCGCGCCCAGGGGCATCAAAATTTCGCCTATGCCTAAACGCATTTGCTCATATTCGTCCGGCCCGCGCATATCCAGCAGAAAAAGTTTTTCGCCAGCCCTGTGCTTTTCCTGCACCTCGGCAGCTGTTATGCCCTTCAGCCTGCCCTTCATCTTGTTCTGCATGAGATGGGCCGTGGCGATAAAATGATCGATGGCCAGGGAAAAGGGCGGGGCATAGGGCAGGTCGGCATTCACGATATCCTCGACCCCCAGTTTTCCCGTAATAGACAGGGCCCATTGCGCTACCTGTTTTGCAACATCGCCCGGCCCCACGCACTGCGCCCCGAGAATTCTGCCGCTCTCTTTTTCAACGACAAGTTTTGTGATCAGGAGCTTGCCGCTCATAAACCCGGGCTTGTCGGGGCTTGCATTAATAACGGTAAGGATGTCGAATCCGGCCGCATGCGCGGCGCGCTCCGACAGACCGGTGGCTCCGGCGGTATACTCAAATATTTTGCAGATGCCGCTTTGTATCGTGCCGGGAAACGACACGGTATTGCCCAGCACCGCATTTTCACCTGCGACCCTGCCTTCCAGATTTGCAAGATCGCCATAGGGGGCATGAATCTTTTTTTCGGTGATCAGGCTGCTGATTTCAATACAGTCGCCGGCAGCGTAAATATGTTCATCCGTGGTTTGCATAAACTTATTAACACACAGGCCGCCCGTCTGGCCGATCTCGAGACCGGCTTCTTTGGCAAGCTTTGCATTGGGCCGTACGCCAATGGCCACGACGGCAAGATCGCAGTCCAGCTCCGTGCCATTGGCCAGTTTTACCCCCGTCAGTTTTCCGCTGTCGCCCAGAAATGCGGTAATGCCGTTTCCGGTAATTACATTGACGCCCTTGCCGCGAATATGGTTTTCAACAAGTTTCGCCAGCTCCCAATCAAGAAAGGTGAGCAGTTGGGGCAGCAGTTCAATAACGGTAATTTCGATGCCCGCCATGTGCAGGGCTTCACATGCCTCTATGCCGATCAGGCCTCCGCCGATAACTACGGCATGTTTAATTTTTTTCTCATCCCGTATCTTTCTGAGATAATCAGCGTCTTTCATGCTCTGCAGCGTCGTAATGCCGTCCAGCCCGATACCAGGCACCGGAGGCATATTCGGAACCGATCCGGTCGCAAGAATCAACCTATCATAGGGCACGTCCTCCGCTTCACCGGTTTGCAGATTTTTGCACAGCACGGTTTTAGCCGCGCGATTAATCGCAACAGCTTCCGTGTTCGTGCGGGCGATAATGTTTTTAGCATTCATAAAAAACATGGGGTCCCGCACCACGCCGGTCGGGGTCGCCAGCAGCATGTTGCGGTCGTCAAACACACCGCCGACATAATATGGATAGCCGCAGGAGGCCATGGAAAGATCCGGGTCTTTCTGTATGATGATAACTTCCGCGTTTTCGTCAAGCCGCCGAGCCCTGGCAGCTGCTTTCGGGCCAGCAGCGGACCCGCCAATTACGACAATTCTTTTTTGCGCCATACATTACTCCTTGCATGTTTTTGTGGTGGTTTTTTAATGAGTGGCGAAGCGCCCCCCATTGAGAATTTGTTGAATTCGCCCTTCATCAGGTGCTTCTTAGCAAGTATATACTTTTGCGCAGGTTAACTTGAGGAACGAACCCCAACCGTTTTAATCGGACGTACCCAAACCTGTTTAGAATAAGAAATTTTCCTTCAAATACTATGTATATTGCCCTGCCGTCGGGGCCAGGGGATATTTTAAAATTTCAATTCCACTTCAACGGAAAAAAAATCAGCATCATGATGGCTTGTATATATTTTGCTGATAACATCTCTGCCGAAAATATGGCTGTATGAAAAAAGCAGCTTGCAATGCTGATTAACGGTTATATCCGATATAATATCCAACTCTCGTGCTAAATCCGTCTGGCCGTTGGTCGGCCTGGCAAGATAGCCGAAAACACTCTCTCGTTCCTGTGTGGGCCCGGAGCCCATGTACCAGCGATCCCTGCTTTCGGAAAGGCGGATACAGTGGTATTCCGTCCGGATCGTCATGCGTTCCAGCGGTCTCAATATCAGCTGAAAAAAAAGGTCCTTGACATTCATCAGATCATAAAAAGGCAAAAGCTCATACTTTCTTGTTCCGGGCGCCATCTGAAAAAATGTTCCGTGGTCACCGTCCCCGGGATCGTCATCGCCCGAGCCGATATAATAGCCCATGCGCAGCCAGGGCTTCCAGGGAAGGCCGATAAACTGATAGCCCGCTTCGCAATCAAAGGCAAAGGCTCGGTGGTCAATTTCATACCAATCGCCGAACTGCGCCCCTCCCCAAGCGAGAACATCCAGCTGGCCGGGTCCCAGACCGTACAGTCCGATAAGGCGGCCTCCCAGCATATGAATATCGATATCAACGCCCTCGGGACATGCGATGCTGCCGCAATTATCTATGCGTTGCGTCACCTTTCTTTTATCTTTATATTTATAATAAAATCCGGCAAGTTCAGCGCCGGGCAGCAGCGCCCCCCGTTTTGCCGTTAAGGTCGCGGTAATAATTTGTATATCGCGGATCTGGTTGTTGAATCTTTTATCCCACCCGCCCCGCGTAGGATAAAACAGCGACGTTGTAAAATTTATATGCCTGTTGGTGTATGCCAGCAATGCGCCGTCAAAGCTGCGGCTGAAAGCGGACCAGTCGAAGGTGCTGATCAATCTGTCTGACAGCCGCATATTTTTCAGCGTATTAAATTTTATGCCATCAGCCCCGGATACGGCCTCAAGGCCGTCACTGTAGGCGAACCTCCCAACCTTCACCGAAATATCCTGATGAAACAGATCACGGAGCCGCAGATATGCCTGATAAAAGCCAAGCCTGTAGGGATCTTCCCGTTCATTATGCAAATAATATAAACCTCCCATGCCCAGGGGGCCCTGTGGAGCGCGGGAAACAGCATCATCGGGCAGGCCGAACATATGTACGTATTGAGGCTCAACAAGAAAGTCGAAATGTTTTGAATTCAGCTTGAGAGCCAGACGTGTTCTTTGAAACCAGTAGCTGTATTCGTTTTTATCTGCGGGAGCGGCAAACCACTGCCAGTACTCATATCGGGCGATCACTTCACCGCCCAGCGTCAATCGTGTCTGTTTATCCTGCGACTGATACAGCTGAACCCCGCCGTGCTCCAATGAGTACGAGCTGTCAGAACTTTCGCACCTACCGGGCATGGCTTGAGTCTCACCTGTGGAAGCAAAGAAAAATGCGCATAAAATCGGAACCGTGCATAAGCGGGGCATGCGTATTTTCAAAAACGCCTGAAAAAAAATATAAATTGACTGCATTACCTGCTGGCATCTCATGCGCACCTCCCACTGAAGGATTTTAAGGGTGCAAACAGCAAAAAAAATTCGGCTGCACCTTTACCACGCGGCCGGCATTGGCAAAAAAAACTTCTCCCCGAAGGGGTTATTTAAGATGCATCACCGGCGCCAGACCAATGCAGTGGAAAAAGCCCAGTCGCTTCAGGCTGATGCGTTTCAGTTGCTCAATCGTTTTTTTAAGCTGACCCTTGCAGGGAAACCCGGCAGCATTATGGTGTAGCCCTGACCGGTATCAAAAAAATTCACTGTCCCCCTTTCGATCAGCACTTCAAAACACCCCCCCGCATAACCAAACCTGTACCCGTGGTATTTTCGCATACAATCTTCAGCCGCGTTATCAAAGCTCTTTAACTTTGCTACGCATCATGCAGCCAGCCCTCGCAGAGGCAGACTGCATGAAAGTGTTGTTTTTCTACAAGCGCTGGTCATCATCGCCGTCGGTCAAAAATTCAATTATCCCGCATATATCCCCAATACGGGGTTCCGTACGATTCTGAAGCATCAGCATCTTCATATTCCGGAAAATTTGAGATTCTGCTGCTCGAACCAGATGAATAACCGCTTTTCCTCTCCGTGGTCTTTTTTTCAGGAGCTGCTACATCCTTCTGAAAGGCGCCATCCGGCTGCGGGTTGTCAACAACTGCTTCTTTGCCGATCATGCTGGGGCTTTGCTCGGCTGCCCATACAGTTCCGCACAAAAAAACAACCAGACCAACAAACATAACGCTTAAAAACACTTGAAAAAACCATTTCCTTTTCATAACCTTTCCTCCTTGCTTTAAGTTTTATTCGCTGTTTGTTTCGCAGCTTTATACCTGCGCACACTTTTTCTTATTGCGATAAGCGTGCCAAAAGCGAAAAAACAAAAAAGCAAGTTAAATCAAGTCATTGGATGCTTACCCAAAAAGCCTGACTGGTCATTATTTGTTGCATGCAACAAATAGTATTGCAACATGTATATTAAGTACTTAATTTAACTTAATATTTTTTTGCAACACGTACTGTTGCAATATTACGAGCCCTGCATCTCTGGCGGATAGTGTTATTGTTATTCACAAAACTGAACTCACTGTGTTTCGTGGGTTCCCGCTCTCGCGGGGATGATACACGTGACACGCACAAGATTAAAAAAAATGTCATTTTCGCGCAGGCGGGAATCCAACGGGAGTTGAAATTCCGTTTGTATCTCCGGCTTTGGAGATATCCAGATTATATTTTTTTAAATGACGCCACAGCGTTGTCCGGTCAATACCCATGGCCTGTGCTGCTTTGGTTTGATTGCCTCCCGACCGTTTGAGCATCTCCACGAGATAATCACGATCTATTTCCCCGGACCTGGCACCCTGTTTTTTTTGAACCACACCTGCCTGCCGAAGCTCATGGGGGAAATCAACCGGCAGCAGTACCGCTGTCCTTGCTTTGACAAAAGCATGCTCCAAAGCATTTTCAAGCTCCCGGACATTGCCTGCCCAGGCATACTCCATAAGGAGATTCAAACCTGCGGGTGATAAAGCAGTAATCTCCTTTTTGTATTTAACGTTCAATTTTTTAATAAAATGCTCTACCAGCAGGGGAATATCCTGCATGCGTGATCGCAGGGGCGGCATATCTATTGTCACGACCTTCAGACGGTAATACAAATCTTCCCGGAAGCGGCGCTCCTGCACGAGCTGCTGCAGATTCTTATTAGTGGCGGCGATAATGCGCACATCAACCGGCCTGGTTTTGGTATCCCCCACGCGCTCTATCTCCCGCTCCTGCAAAACCCGCAGCAGCTTTACCTGAACGGCAGGCCCGATTTCCCCGATTTCATCAAGAAAAAGGGATCCGCCATGGGCCTGCTCGAATCTGCCGATCCGGTCCCGATACGCGCCGGTAAAGGCCCCCTTCACATGCCCGAACAGCTCGCTTTCCAGGATGGTTTCAGAAAGCGCCGCGCAGCTGACTTTTATGAACGGGCCGCCTGCCCGGCTGCTGTTATAGTGAACGGCATTGGCCACCAGCTCTTTTCCCGTGCCGCTTTCTCCCGCAATCAGGACCGTCGCGTCAGTAGGCGCCACAGCCTCTATCAGCTCATACACCTCCTGCATGCGATAGCTGCGGCCGGTCAGGCTGTGGAAATGGTCCCGCTCCAGCAGTTTTTTTTGCAGCTCTTCGACGACGGACAGGTCCCGGAATAAAACAACTATTCCCGTCGGGGCGCCCTGATTGTTGTGAAGAATCGATGTCGAAAAAATCGCCGGTATTTTCGTGCCGTCCCGGCGCAGTATGTCCATGGCATCATCCTTCACCGGATTGCCGCTGGCAACCGTTTTCAGTATGGCCTGATTCAGGCCGCAGGCCTTATTTCTGCAGCACAGCTGCGACAGCGTTTTGCCGAGAACCGCTTCCCGGGACAGCCCCGTTATGGCGCAAAACGCCGCATTGCACATTTTTACTTTCTGATCCGCCCCGACGATAGCCAGCCCGTCGGTAATGCTGTTGAAAATGGCTTCATAATTATCGCGCTGGGCAATGCAGTCGGAAATATTGCCGCAGGAAAAACGGAGGGACTGGTCTTTATCGGAAAAGTTCATCATTTCACCTGAACCGGACTACCCGCAACACAAGGCCGCTTTTTTCTTAACGGTCTGGCTGATAGGCGTATTTTTGACTTATGTATTTTCACTGAAACTATGCTGGCTGCGCCAGAGACTTCTCCTCTGATGACTTTTCGAACATGGATTATGCATGCGCATTGTAGACTGCAGGCCATGGCTTGTGAAAGCACCATGACTTTGTTTGCCCCGCATGAACGATCCTGGCTGTTCAAGGGGTCGTGTGCCGTACATACCGGCATTTACGGCTGTGCTTTTTTACAGAGCTTTTTTTGTAAAAATAAATAGTAGCGGTCTTGTCTATATCAAAAATTTTTTCCCTGTCGGGCGCAGCGGGTTTGATAGTTTCCGATTATTTTTCTATGCCGGTTCTGGCTTCAATGCCTTTTGTATAGTAGTGCTTGATTTCTTTCATTTCGGTAACCAGATCAGCCATATCAAGCAATTCCTGTGGCGCATAGCGACCGGTTATTATCACCTCAACATGACCGGCCCGGTTCATGAGGGCCTTTTTTAGTTCATCGAAACCGAACAAGCCGTAATACAGCGCAATAGTGGCTTCATCCAGAACAACGACATCATAGTCGCCGGATTTCAGAATTTCCTCAATTTCAGACAACCCTCTCAAAGCGGCGGCATAATCATCCGGCGTTGGCTTTGAAGTGATAAAACAGCCCCGGCCATACTGTTTCAGGGTAATATTGTGTATAGTCGGCAAAATATCAAGTTCGCTGTAATGCATGCCCTTGACGAATTGTCCGATATACACTTTTTTCCCGGCGCCGGCCGCTCGCAACGAAAGCCCGAACGCCGCCGTAGTTTTACCTTTCCCATTACCGGTATAAACGTGAATATAGCCCTTCAATCCGCACCCCGACCTTTTCTTTTCGGCAGCAATAACAAAACGACTTTTTCAAAACATTTTAAAAATATCTGAACCATACAACAGGATACTCATCCGGCACAAAAAGGCCGTTCAGCCTTCGTCAAGCTTAAGACTCGGGGCGAACGGTTTTATATTCATTATTATATACCGTTCATGGTGAGCTTGTCGAACCATGCATGCAAAACAAAGATGCACAATACAGATATTATTTTTTGTTTTTCTCTGGACAAACACAACCTGATATTTTGCCATAATCACTTACGGCCTATTTTTGCGCATCGCGGCCAGGCTTGCCCAGCGGCAATGCCAGGCGGTGTCATTGCCTTTCATTGAAGCACATGCTGTTATAGTATAATATTATTTTTTTGTTTTGGCAGTTTTTTTAAACCACCTTCACTTTTCTTGTATTGACAGACATTACCGAAAAGAATATTTTTAGATTCTATCTACTCTTTCTTATAACACAAAAAGGATACTATCTTTATGGCGCTTTTTGAGTATAAAGGCAGCCGCCCGATCATCGGCGCCGATACCTATATAGCTGATTCAGCTGAAATTATCGGGCATGTTATTATCGGCAATGGCGTATATGTAGGCCCCGGCGCTAAAATCAGAGGCGATTACGGCGCGATACATATCGGCGACGGCACGGCTGTGGAGGAAAACTGCATGCTGCATGCGCGGCCTGACGAGGTATGCACCATAGGAGACAGGGTTACCCTCGGGCACATGTGCATCATCCACAATGCAAAGCTTATCGACGATTTTGCGGTTATCGGCATGGGCTCAATTGTCAGCGACTGGGCGACCATCGGCAAATGGGCGGTTGTCGCCGAGGGCGGGCTTGTAAAAAACCGGCAGGATATTCCTCCCGGAAAAATAGCAGCCGGTATTCCTGCAAAAGTTATCGGAGATGTAAGCGAGCAGTACCGGGCGGACTGGACTCGCTTTAAGCAAATCTATGTTGACCTTGCCCGCACCTACCGATGCGACTTAAAGCGGATTGGCTGATCGATACAAGCCGCACTTCGCCCGGCGCATCCAGCGCCGGCAGCGGCTGCTCCGCTGTCAGCCATACCCCGTCACCATGCCGCAGCCGGACAAGCCCAGTTGGCGCACAGTAAAGCCAAGCCTGCTTGTGGCGGCTCATGTCACGTCACAGCACCAGACAAATTATATCTGAAACCGGACCGGATAGAGCAGGCACTTCTACCCCCCGTATGCCTGGTCAGTATTAAAAAAGTACTGACCGCCTATGCCAGCATGCTCCTTGTCTCTCCTTGGAACCATACATGCAGAATGCAACTATACATAATTCTAATGCATGCATAATGCATTACAATAAAATGTACCCGCGCCGTGAAGAATAAAATAAATAAAGTAAAAACAGTTGGTTAAAATATTTGTCATTCTAGGCATACTATATGCATTTCATTTTTGTGGAATATGTTCTGCTGCAATGACAAGGCAGAGGTCTCATTTATTTGATGCATGAATTGCGGCGCCGACTGCGGTCGAAGAAACAGGATGGAAAAATATGCATAAGGCAAAATAAGAGCCCGGCCATAAGGATTCGGTCGGGCCGCTATGCGAAAATACTCCTGAATAATCTGGGCCGGCGTATACAAAGTTTACTACGCATGCATGTTTCCTGATCGAAGCATGCGCTACACAACGGCAACACTCATATGAAAGGAGGTTTGGTATGCCGGGATTTAATGGAACAGGACCAATGGGTATGGGGCCACGAACAGGCGGGGGCAGAGGGTTCTGCGCT
>JAFGCP010000084.1 GCA_016932595.1 Deltaproteobacteria bacterium | reverse complement strand
GTATCGACCTGCCCCTCGCAGGCAACCATACCGCAGCCGCCGCAGCCGGGTGCCGTATCGCACAGATCGCCAATGCCGTCATCGTCCGCATCTAGCTGCAGGGGATTGGCAAGGGCCGGGCAGTTGTCAATAAGATCATCAATGCCGTCTCCATCACTGTCGGCAGCCCATGAAACCCCATACCCCATTACTATACATAAAAAAGAAGCAGCTACAGCCAGGGCTTTGAGTGTTTTTCTTAACTCGTTTTTTTTCATTAGCATAGTACTCCTTTGCAAAAAATTATTTTTATTGTACAGCTTTTTAGGATTGAAAAGATAATCACAACCTCCCTTTCTAGGCTTTTCATAAGTACCTTGCTGAAAAAAAGCCGGTTTAAAATTAATGCTTTTTTTAAACCAATACTACTTTCCTACTGTCACATATCAAAAAATTCAGGATATTCCTCAGTTCAACGACACTCACGCATTGATCGTCACAGACACGTTTTACGGTTTCAACTTGAAAATAAAAATGGAGCCTGATTTGGTGTCCTTTGCAACGCTGGTATCGTAAATGGCCTGAACGATTTCAAGCTGGCCGTCATTATCAATATCGGCAATCCGCGCTTCGGCCGGCATGCAGGCTGGATCTTTATACAGCGCACATCGTTTGAAACGCAGTTTGCCCAAACTTTTACCCTGTGATTCATAGTAATACACTGCGCCTTTGCCGTCGCCGGGTACAACCAAATCTGGAAAACCATCACCGCTTATATCTGCAGCGCGCACCATACCCGGAGAGCCCTGGCTGTAGGGTCCGCCGGGACGATCAACTGCGTATGTGTCATTTGCAACAGCCGCTGCATCGGTAGGATCAAGATTCGGATCCCCGGCATCGATCGTAATCGGCTTCCAATTTGCTGTAATTTTGGGATCATCAGGGATGCCGAAATAAAAAACGCCGGCAGGCCAGATTCTGTGATTGCTGTCATCACCGGGAACATTATCCGGCTTATAGTCCTGGTGGTTATGATTGGTATCAATCAGCTCAATCTTGCCATCATTATCAATATCAACCGCAAGAACTTCAAAATTTTTGCCCAGGGGATTTTTCGATGTATACCAGTTATCGATCGTATAGCGGTTCCAGGGCTCGGCCACGGCACCATCTGCGCCGGGATTTTCAAACCAGGCAAGGCTGTCGCCGCGTATATCGCCGGGTCCTTTCACAACCAGTGTGCCTGAACTTTGAATGAAAAACTGGGGAGCAACAATATCAAGGTCTCCGTCTCCATCAATATCAACAAGTTCGAATTGAAAGCCGCCGCCATCACCAATTTCAATAGGACCGGTATATGATGCGGGATCGCCGTCATTATTTTTTTTCCACCATTCAACCCAGGCATACTGGTCGGTTGTGTTCTGCCAGTTATACATGCATACTTTAGAGGTTATGAGGTCGTCCAGCCCGTCGCCGTCCACATCAAGAAAGCGGGCGCGGTGGTAGGATGAGCGTCCGATCTGGGTCGAGTCGCCCCGGTAGATGGTCTTTAATTCCCAGTTGAGCTTGCTGGTGATATCGCCGCCATGATTTTTGAAATAGTATATACCGCCTGGAAAGCCGGTGGCCCACCCTGCGATAAAATTGTCCAGCACAAGAATGTCCAGTGTGCCGTCTCCATCCATATCACGAAGCGCTATTTCATTGGGAAATCCAAGCAGGCCTGTTGCGTTGTCGGGATAAATAACAGTTTGTGTCCAGGTATCAAGGTTTGAACCCTGTGTATACAAGGCAATAGCTCCGTCGGAGGTAAAGGCGTTCACGTCCAGTCCGACGCCAGATGTTGAAAGAATTTCCTGGACGCCGTCGCCGTCAATATCTCCAACGGTCATGAAAGCAACCCCGAGAAAACCGGTGATATCAGGCGCTTGCGGCAAGGGTGTCCTGATACCGGTCACGGTAAAACGTTCAAATCTATCAGCAATGCTCTGGTCTGCAATTACTGCTACGTCAGGGTTTTTTTTGCATCCAGCAAATACTCCGACAACAAATAAAAATGAAATATAAAGAGACGCAAGTTCTATGATTGTTCTGGAATATTGTCTTTTCATAGGTATATGCCTCAATAAATTTTTTTTCTGTTCACCGGATGCCATACCTAAAAAATTATATCAAAAACCTTATGCGTTTTTTCCTCGCCGAAGGCATCGATCATAAACGGATAGCCGGGGTCATTTCCCTTCATAAGCGTGCGGGTCGCCGAGCGCTTTTTTGCATAATGATCAAGGTCGGCTGCATTCCCGACCGGACCCGCTTTTTCCCAGAGTTTTACATACGCCTTAATATAGGCATCCGTGATCTGCGGGACAAGGGCAACCCCCTCTTCCTTGATATTTGCAATCAGGCGGTAAGGCGACAGGGTGTAAATTGTTTTTGACGGAAGCACTACGTCTTTATTGAGGACAGTATCCCCGAGCAGTTCAAGAGAGTCTGCTTTCAGCTCGTTGACTCCTTCAATATAGGTATCTGCATAGTCAGGCCAAAGCACCGTGTCCATCAGGGGAACGAAATCAAAAATAGGGACATTCATGACACAGGGGACTATGGTCAGATTCCCCCAGAGAATGGGAAAATTGTGCCTGTCATCAGGCCAGGCCATAACGGTGGCTTCAACCACTTCGGTTTCAAAGATATTTATCGTGCACAGTACAATTTTTTCAAACTTGTCGGCCCTGAAAAACTCGATGTCGACAGAGCCCCCTGCGGTTTTTATATGTTGCAGCTGTGGATCAAGAGCAACGGGCTGCAGGGGCAGGAGCGCTTCAAGACTTTTTTTTGCCTCTGCTGCAAACTGTATTCCTTCTGCCATGGCTGTTCTCCTTATTGAATTATTTTAGTCCGTGTTGATCATGATGCTGCACAACCCGGTTGAGCCCGCATCAGGGTTCGATGATGGAAATGGCCGTCGCCCCGAGATCTTTGCCCATATATTTGTTCAGCGATCCGGCGCCGGGATCATTTTCTTTGTAGAGTGCCCGAATGTTTTTTCTCCGCTCCTGTACAAGTTTCATATAGGGAGAATCGGGATCCTGCGGCTCTGCCTTTTTCCATATGTCGATCCAGGCCTTCAGGTAGTCACGGGCGCAGTTGGCGAGCATGTCGATGTTCGCTTTGTTTTTTTCAATGGAGCCGGTGATGATATAGGGGGAATGGATGGCCCGTACCCAGTGGAACACACTGTTTTTAAGACCTGGTATGGACATGGTATAGTTCATATACAGATCTTCAAGCGGCTCATACAGATATTTATTCAGATAGTCGTTATTCCTGCCGGGATCATCGCTGGGCATAAGATCGCAGATAAAGAATATATGCTCTTCTGACTCATCCCAGTCCATGACAAAATAGGGAATATCATATTCCTTGGACGGCGTCAGGACCATCACATCAGCGGTCATAATGCCGAAAAAAAGCGAGCTTGATATGCCCAGCTTGGCGATTTTGTCCGCCGTATAGGCGCGGTAATAGGATGGCTCATTATCTATTTCAAAATTATTGAGGCTCGTAATATCTGTGCCCTCGAAGGTGAATATCTGTTTCGGATTGACCACCTGTATCATTTCCGTCAGTTCATCAAGGATGGGGTAGAACTTGGCCCGCGCGCTTTCCGTGGCTCCCTCTGTGTCCGTTTTTAATGTTGCCTTCGCTTTGGCGCCGGCGCCCACTAAAACGGTAATGGCTTTTTCAGGGCATGCACGCTCGCAGGTGCCGCATTCAAGGCATTTTTCCGGGTCCGTCATTATACACAGCCCGTCCTGAATCTCCAGAATCTTCATGGGACAGGTATCAATACAAATCCCGCAACCAATGCAAAGACTCTCATCCACTTTAAAAAATGATGCTGCATTTTCATTACTCATGTGTCCCGTCGCCTCCTGATATTGAAATTATTCCCCTGATAGTGCCTTCTCAATGAGTATCGTCAAAAAAACATGTTATGGGCATCTGGTAATTCTAAAGCAGCATTCATCATCCCCTGCAGGCATATGCTTCATCCTTTCCCAGTGTGCAACTTTATATTTTTCACCCAAAACACAATCCATGTCACAAATAAGAGCACAGGGGTCAGGCAATGTATACTTTCTTGTTGCCTCAAGATGCGGGCATTTTCCCAAATGCTCATACCAGACGTCACACCCCTTTTCTTCACACTTTTCAACCCATATTTTCCATCCCATAGCCGGAAACATATCAATTTCCGCCATCATGATATCCCCAATATCTTTGCCTTCAAAGCGGCTGGACCGTTTTTTGAAATTTACTTCAAAGAGTTCGTCATAGATTGTTTTCCCTTTTTCCGGCCCGTACGCTGAAACAAGAGATTGAAAAAGCAAGGGTAATTTTAACGCAGTCATTTCAATCAGCATGTCCCGCTGTTTTTCCCAGGGGATTTCTTTTCCAACAGCTTTCATCATAGTACTCTCCATAATTTAATTAAGTGACAGTATTACCAACACCAGTCCATGCCGCCGTCAACGCTTAAGTTT
Organism: Deltaproteobacteria bacterium; assembly: GCA_016932595.1. Lineage (GTDB taxonomy): Bacteria > Desulfobacterota > WTBG01 > CAIYCZ01 > CAIRTM01 > CAIWCT01. Next base: position 4,122 of record JAFGCP010000084.1, on the reverse strand, counting down.
TGGGCTGTGATATAGGCTGCATCATCAGAGGCTAGAAAGGCGACGGCCCCGGCGATATCACCTGACGTACCACAGCGGGAAATAAGCAGCTGACCGCTTGCAATAGACTGCTCGACCAGCCAGTCAGCAAAAGAATCTTTTTCCATCATCATCTCTTTTTCGACATTGCTGTAAATTTCGGTTGCAACGATACCCGGTGAAACACAATTTACCCGTATGCCCATGGGCGCCAGGCATTTTGCGAGTGTTTTAGTAAACATGATTATTGCCGCTTTAGAAGAGGCATATGCCCCCGACATGCCTTTCGCGCTGCGGGCTACAAGCGATCCCATGGTCACGATCGATCCCTTGGTATCATTGTCCATCATATTCTGAGCGCATGCTTTGCAGAAAAAGAATGATCCCCGGGTATTTATGTCATACACACGATCCCACTCTTCAACGTTGATATCAAGGGCTGAGGATTGCGATTCGGCTATGCCAGCGTTTGACACAGCAATATCTACGGGGCCAAAGACGTCCGCAGCCTTTTTTATGAGTTCATTGATTGAATTGTGATCAACCAAATCAACGAAAATATAGGCGGCTTTCCCTCCGGATTCAGTAATTTGTTTCGCAACTGCCTCACCGCATTCACGGTTCCTGTCGGCAATGACCACCCTGCCCCCTTCGTCAGCAAATCTTAAAGCAACACCTTTACCGATGCCTGCTGCCGCTCCTGTAATAATGATATGCTTATTTAAAAATCTTTTTATGCTTTGCTCCATTTGAATCTCCTTATATTCGTTGCGCTGCACACGGTTGGCTATGCAACTAATTATGTAATATAATTATGCTGTTGTAAGGTTTTCGTGAACTTTGCGCAGAACATCCTTGCAGATCTGAATATGCTCAGGGGGAATATCTTTTATTGCGCACAGTCCGTTTGCAATGCCCAGAGGAATCAGCTCCTCTTCCAAATTTTTGCCTTTCGTGGTCAAATAAATGCGTTTTTGCCTTCGATCTATTTTGTCAGGTACGCGCACGATTATGTTGCGTTTTTCAAGCCCGTCTATTTGCCGCGTCAAGGTTGTTTTATCTTTACACATGCCGTCAGCAAGCTGCTGCTGGAACTGGCCGTTTTCTTTCCAAAGCAGCAACATAATCATCCACTGTTCAACTGTTATATCATAATTGGCTTTTGTAAAAACATTCTGCAAACGGCACAACTGGGCTCTTGCTGTCTTATCAAGGAGATAAGATAATGAATTATTAGGGTTAAATTCTGCTGTATAGTCCATAAATCAGATAGCCAAGCTAATTCTTTTGAAGTTATGATCGATATTCTAAAAAATAACAGAAAAGGGGCCATCAGACAAGGACCAATATTGATTGAATATTAGTTGAACTTACAACTATTATATACTTCATAGAATACAACTTGTCAATCAAAAATTTCCAACCTCGTTGTATATCAACAAACAATTCACGGCAAACTTGACAGTAGTAAAGAAATCATATAGGTAAGAGAATATAAATTGGCTTTGAAGCCAAATTCAATTCAATCTTTCTGCCCCTAAATTGAAACTGACTGGGACAAATAGGGTGATTATTTTTGCCATCGTATTGGACTTTGCCGTCTGGCTGCTGTGTCTTTCAGCCCTGTGGCTGCGCAGAACCCTACGTATGGCAGCCTTTTACATCACTATTACGGTAACACAGGTCGCCTGGTTTATCGACTCTATAGCCTTTTTATACGGTATGTATAAATATCCTCTGCTTCAGTCAGGAGCATGAACTATTAATAAAGGAGACTGCCATGGTGTATGATGTTGCAATAATAGGAGCTGGCCCTGCGGGACTAATGGCGGCTAAAACCGCTGCAGAAAAGGGACTCAAGGCGGTTGTGCTGGAAAAGCGCGCCGATATAAGCAGGATTACCCGTGCCTGCTGCGAACAGCTCATTATGGACAAAGACTTTCAGGGAGATACGGTACGCCTTGAAGCAGGAAAAATTGTTTCACACAACAATGGCTTCAGTGTCGACTATGCCGGCCCGACCGTCGATGTCACCGACAAGTATTTCATCTCCCCTGCCGGCCGGACCATTCATTTCGCCTATCCGGATGGAAGCCCAATCGTCATTAAAATCGACAAAGGGCTCATGCTCCGGAAGCTGTGGGATGCGGCTGCTGCGTCGGGAGCTGAATTGCGGGCAGGCACGCATGTAACCGGCGCTGTTGACCGCGGAGATATGGTTGCGCTTTTCATAACCAGCGGTGAGGAACAAAACGTGATCAATGCCAGCAAGCTTATTATTGCCGATGGGGTCAATTCCCGTATTGCCGAGCGCATGGGAATGAACAGCAATCGCAAGTGCTTTGCTTCAGCTCTGTGCGTCATCTATTTTCTGAAAGGCGTTGCCGGTTTTAAGCGCAGCTCACTGAAAACCTATTTCGGCCGGGCTTACTGCGGGCTTGCACCGCTTACGCTCAACACGGCTCTGGATGATGCCGAGACCGCCTGCCTGGTTGTTATCGGCAATAAAAACAGCCCTCCGGAAAAAATATTCCAGGATATCTCGCAAAAAGGCGCTCTTTCCCCGGCTCTTCAACAGGCACGGGTTGTAAGGAAAACCGGCTGCGCAGCACGGGCTTACACATCCCTGAAAGTGCCGCATGCAGGCAATGTTCTTGTAATCGGCGACGCAGCAGCCTATGTCGAAGTCGAGATGCAGGGCGCCCTTGCCTGCGGCTTCCGCGCAGCAGGCGCAGTTGCCGATGAGCTTGAGGGCCGTGATGGCTTTAACAGGTACACACGGTGGTGGCAAAAATCCTTCGAATTCAACGGCGATGACTGGCTGCAGGTAGCGCAGGGATTCGCCCTTGTGCCAGCCTATACCGATGAAGAGCTTGACTATCTGTTCGGACTCATAGAAGATGAGGTGCTTGAAGGCACGTACAACCAGTATAAATCTCCGCGGCTCATGTGGAATGCTATTCTTGCACATGAACAGCTGATCCGGGCTGAGCGGCCCGAATTGCATAAAAAAATAATCAGCCGCGCCAAAACAACCCTCAGCGATATGCTGCAAGAAAGATAAGGATATCGATTGGCCGAACAGGATAAAAAGACACGAATCCTCAACGCAGCCATGAAAATTTTCGCCTGTAAAGGCTATCAGTACACCACCATCGCCGAAATCGCGAAAGAGGCAGGTGTTTCAAAAGGCCTTGTGCATGTCTGTTTTGAAAACAAGCTCGACATACTGCTGGACGTCATTCTCTTCTTTATTGATACCGTCAATGATCTGATCAATCAAAAGCTCGCCCGTTGTACAAACCCGGTAGAGAAGCTTCATGCCGTATTTGCGGCCCTCATGGAGCTCATGTCTCAAAGCAGCAGGAATCTCTACTGGGGGCATATCCTCAAAGAAGTGCTGCCTGATACGGAAAAGATAAAAGATGAAAATCTGAAAAAAAAATATGCGCTGATTATCGGAGGCGCCCGCCAATTGCAGCTGACCCTCGACGAACTTATTGCCGACGGGCAGCGGCAGGGCCTTATTGAATCATCGCTTAAGCCTCAGATCATCCGGCAGATCATCGGCGGTTCAAGCCAGATGCTGTACCAGGGTCTGATTCTTGAAAGCCATGGCAGGCGCGTCATGGGCTACACCGAAGAGGATGTGCGCGATGGCATAGTAACTTTAATTGATAAATTTGTTATCAAATAACCGTGAAAGGATTGACGCATGACGGAAGCCCTCTCTGGTGAGTTCAAAAAACAGTTTCACGCCTTTTTGTGAAACAAATCTCTCGGCAGCAGCTCAGGGGCAGGACAGCCCCATGCCGGTGTATAATATTGTCGACCTTGTGTATGATGCGGCAGGCTATATAAAATTAAAAAATCTAAATCAAAAAAGGAGCTGCTTATGAATACACGCGCACACAGATTTGCAGGCAAACATGTAATCATCACCGGCGCGGGAACCGGCATTGGCCGTGCTGCGGCATACCGTTTTGCCGATGAAGGCGCAAAAGTCGTTATTGCAAACCGCAACAGGGCAAACGGCGAGCGGGTGGCAGCTGAAATACAGGAAAAGGGCGGCACGGCCTGCTATATTTCCTGCGACGTGGCCAG
>JAFGCP010000083.1 GCA_016932595.1 Deltaproteobacteria bacterium | reverse complement strand
TTGGTGGGTTTCGCTTTGCTACACCCACCCTACAGCTGCACAACGTAAAGGATCTTGTTTTTCACCGTTTGCGAATAGGCCCCTTTGGGGGGCCAGCAAACGGCAAGCCTCCGGCTCTGCCGGAGGTAGCTGACTTAACTAATGTTCACCAGACTCTATCCGCGTTGCCGGTTCAGGCCTCTTCAAAGGCCAGGCCGGCCCGGTACCGGTTCGGGCCGGCTTGTTTGCACCAGGAAACACGGACTCTTCTGTCAACCTTATTGCGGGATTCGTAAAATTTTGCTGTCACGTCAAAGCAGTCACCGATTTGAAGCGGTACTGCAAGCTCGACACATACCCCCCCGAGCGAATAGTCCAGCGTGTGCGCCGATATGTTGTCGCCTCCGGCAGTCGGCTGCAGGCGGGCCTCGCCCAGGATGTGCGTGCGCGATTGCATGCGTGCTTCCGATGGGGGATTCATCACACGGTCGACAAGCTCGCAGACCAGCTTATTGTGAGCCAGCTCTTCCTGCAGTATGCTCTCAAGCATGGAGGATAATGCCGCGTCGGACACGGAAGGGATAAGACGCTCCAGGGCAAACACCATGGCCTGCTCTTTTTCTGATATCATCTGAAAGTAGTGCGCATACTCGGCCTTAGTAAACATCGCACTGGCCCCCCTCAATACTGCGAATCATGTTTTCGAAATTCCGCTGGTGCTGCTGCGACTCCACAATCAGTATCTGCAGCTTTGACTTGATGTCCTGCTGGTCAGCGGCGCTGAATTCAGAAAGAAACAGCGCATTGTTGAGATGACGGGCATAAATAGGAATGGCCTCCTCTTCATTCCTGAGCATGTTCTGCAGTAGTGCAAGTAGTTCCTGCCTGGTTGCCATAGCTGCTGCCTTTCAAGTTCACTTTTTACTGATAATGCCCGCATGAAAGCCGTCGGCAATCCATGCCAGGCTGTTGACATAATAGTCCGCACTTTCACCATAATACCATCCATCGCCGCTTTTTTGAAGCCAGGTGCGGTTTTTTTGTACCATGTCGTGCGCGCGCGGCGAACCCGCAACTTCTAGCGCAATGGCATAGCCCGCATAATATGCCGGATTTTCATAGGGGTTGGCGCTTGCGCCTGCATAGGCGTATTCGCTGTACACTGCTTTATTGGCTTGCCACTGGGCCTCGATGAAAGCGGCAAACTTTCCGTTTAGGAGCTTCTTTGCGGCGGGCGTTTTGAACCAGTGCCAGTCAAGGCCGATGCGAAAGGGGACGCGGACGGCCTCCCAGCCGAAATTGCCGCTTTTACCGGCAAGCGGGACAAAGCGTCCGTTCAGATCGACGCTGCACCAGTCCGGGATCAGCCCCACGCCCTGCCTTCCTTCAAAAACGTCGCTGATCTCATTGAGCACGTGATAGCCCGTATCGACAAGCTGGAGCCAGCGGGGATCCCTGCTGCGCTCAAAAAAAATACGGAAATGGGCAGGAGAATAGTACGATGGATTTTGCGGCAGCGACCCACTGGATGCTTCTCCTTCACGCACTATCCAGGGCAGCAGATACAGTCTGCCGGACGGCCCGGCTCTTGTTTCAAACGACAGGATATCCTGTAGGGTTTTGTCCGCCTTGCCGCCATAGGGTGCTAAATCTTGCGGGGTTGCGCCCATCCAGAATGTCTCGGCCAGGAGCAGGCTCAGCGCATAATCGATATCGGCGTCGCTTGCCGGCATCCAGTCTGCCACGCTGCCGTCCTTCCAGCGCCAGGCCAGCAGGTGGTCTCCGGTTTTGCGGGCGCGCGACAGATGCTGCTCGGTCCAGCGATAGCAGCGGTCAAAGGTCTCTTTATCCCGCATCCAGGCAGCGCGAAGCATGGCATAGGCCTGCCCCTCGGATACCGTGTCGCCATCCCGGGGCCTGAGAACGCGGCCCTCGGGAGCGATAAAAAAATGCTTGTATCCTTTCCAGGTTTGTTCTGCTACAAGCCCCGGGGAGTCGGATTTCACAGGATTGTCCGTGCGGCATCCCGAAAGGGCAGCAGCAGCGGCAAGGGCTATGGCAAGGCCCGTCCCGAGCCGTTGGGGCGGTGGCATGCGCCTAGTCCGCGTCATTGAAATAAAAAATACTGGACATAAGAAGCGCATGGTAGAGAGTCCAGACAATGTTCACCATGATCGCAACTGTGGGCTCGTACACCAGTCGGTTGCAGCCCCAGGCAATTGCGGCTATGCATACAGCCCAAATTCCTATTTGCGGCCACAGCCGCACAAGGGGCACTCGTTTGCTGCCGCCTTTGGCCGTGACTTCAAAGGTGCCTCGCACGCCGATAATTCCGTACAGCGAAGCCCTCATATAGACCGGAAGGCTGATGAATGAAAGCAGCTGGCCCTGCAGTATCTGCGGCGTCTTATAGCCTCGGGACAGCATGGTCGTGTAGAACACGGCTATGGACAGCACGAAATACGGGGTAAAAGTTAGGGCGTATACAACCGGATTGAGAAAAAATGTCGGAATACTGAAAAACAGAAAGCAGATCGGGCATAGGATGAGAAACAAATACGCCCAGCCGATAAGATAATAGCTGCCGGTGATGATGTATTCCAGCCACTGCAGGGGCCGCAGCTCGCGCGGTGACGTGAAAAGGCGCAAAAATATTTTTCTCAGCACGCCCACATTGCCCATGGCCCAGCGGTTCTGCTGCTTGAAATAGCTGCCGAGATCTTCAGGGCCCATGCCGAAGGTGCAAACATGGTTGTAATAGACGGATTTCCATCCTCTGGCATGCAGCTTCACTGAGGTGGCAAAGTCCTCGGTCACGGTTGATTCATCAAGGCCTCCCGCATCAAGCAGTGCCTCGCGCCGAAGCACGCCATTGGTGCCGCAGAAAATCATGGCCTGATTGGCGCTTTTGCCCTCGCAGATATATTCGTAAAAAACGGACTGCTGCATGTCGGCTGCAAAGGCCACTTTGCTCGACCCGAGATTGCTGTAGAACTGCGGCGTTTGCACAAAGGCCAGCTTCGGGTCAGCCTCCAGCAGCGGTATGGTCTGAAAGAGAAACCCCGGCAGGGGGTTCTGATCAACATCGAAAATGGCGATATATTTTTCGGTCAGGTCCTTCAGGCAGTCATTTATAATGCCCGCCTTGGCGCCATGCCGCTCGTCGCGGCGGAACAGATGCACCCCGTATTTGGCGGCGATCTGCTCTGCCTCCTGCCGAAAGGACGAAAGCGAGGAATCGTCCAGTATGTATATCGTTTTGTTGGGGTATTCCAGATTGCAGAAGCAGATCACGTTTTGTTCGAGAATCTCTTTTGGCTCATGGCGCGCCGGCAGCAAAATCGCGACCGGCGGATACTGCTTGAGGCCTTCGGCTGGCTGAGGAGCATCAAGATGCCTGCTTTGATTATAAATATTCAAAAAATAGCCGAAGGCGTGAAACATGACAAAAATTTCCGCCAGGAGAAAGCCGATGGCAAAGGCCTTATTGACCGGCGACACATGGGCATAGGAGAGAAACACTGCGCGGGTCATGAAATAGCAGGCAATCGACACAAACAGCAGCACGAGAATGCCGCGCAGAAGCTTTGGTTTTGTCCTGACGTGCTGGTTCATATTAGAATCGATACCTTAGATATCCCGTTATCTGCTGATCCTTATACATCGACTGATCTTCGTACAGCGTGCGCCGGCATTCCACATGCGCGGCAAGACGGCTGGTGAAATCATGATGAAAGTCAGCGTAAAAAGCGTGCCCCCGCTGGCTGTGCGGCTCGTAAATAAGCCAGTACCGGAAGGACACATAGGTTTCATTGATGCCCCAGAAGAGCTCCTCCCGGTTTAGAAACTGCCGGAACTCCAGCCCGAGCTTATTGTAATGAAAGCAGGCGGGGCTGAAGTAATCGTTCTTGCGCTTATCGAAAGCGTACTGCTCGTAGCGGTAGAAAAACATAAGGCTTGTCGGCTCAAAAGTTATCCAGTACGAAAGGTCGGCGCCGTAGGCCCGGCGATTGTTGCTGTCGGTATAATTGGAATACTGGTAATCCGCCCCGAGGGCCAGGCGCCGCTGCGGGGTGAAATCAAGGCGGCCCAGATAGTCGTCCTTCTGCAGGTCCCTGCGCAGGGTGCGGGAGTTTTCAATGACATCGCGACGATTGTGCGACAGCGTCACGACCGCCATGTCATGGGGCCGGAAATTCGCCTCCTCGAAAAAGGTGTGGCTGTTTTCAATGCCGTCGGAATAAGCGTTGTAGGAATAGCCCGCCCTGCCCCAGAAATGCGGTTTGGCGCAATACTCCAGGACAGCCGTATCGGTGCGGCGACGCACATGGTCAAGATCGCTGAAATGATAGCTCGCCTGCTCCTGACGCAGCCGGACGGCAAAATCCTGCGTAACCGGCAGGCGCAGCGCCGCATAATACAGCGTGTAGTGCCGGTCAACTGACCGTGAGGAGCTTTTGGCATCCGCTATTTCAAAACCGCCGTCCATAAAGGGGCGGGTGCTGACAAGGGCAAGTTTTTCAAGAGACTGGCGCGCTCGAAAATGGGCCGGCAGCAGCTCAAGGGTTCTTTCGTACATGGGGCGGGCTTTGTCCCACTGTTCCTGCCGGGAATAGACCTGCCCGAGATCATACAGCGCTTCCAGATCATCGGGCTCCACGGCAAGCCAGTCGCGGTAGGCCTGCGCGCCGGCAATGTCAAAGCGGTTGTAAAACGCCTGCTTGGCCGCAAGCTCGGCCTGGCTGCCGC
>JAFGCP010000082.1 GCA_016932595.1 Deltaproteobacteria bacterium | reverse complement strand
TCCGAAAACGAAACTCCTATCCGTTCGCCCTGAGCCTGTCGAAGGGCCGACTTTCCGTTCATGGTTCGACAAGCTCACCACGAACGGGATTGCCATGTATGGAGAATTCGGCTACAAATTAAAGAAAAATGCTCTAACCAGAAAGCGTAAACGCATTCTCAGGGCTTTGCCTGCTCTGCATCAAGCTTCGTGGCTTCATCAATCAGCATGATGGGTATATCGTCCCTGATGTGGTATACAAGCTGGCATGCCTCACAGATGAGCCCGTCGCCAGCCTGGTTCAAATAGATAGTCCCCTTGCATTTGGGGCAGGCGATAATATCAAGAAGTTCTTTACTGACGGCCATTGCGTTTATCTCCCTTTGCAATGATTCAAAATTCAGTCTTGCCGAAACGTAGCGCATAAACGAAAACTCTGCACCAAGAACTTGTTGGGTTCGCCCTTATGCACGTTTGTTTTTGCAGACATTTTTTTTGGATAGGTTGAGTTAAGAAACGAAACCCAGCAATGTTTTCCGTGCTTAACCCAACCTACAAAAACTGAAAGCGCAGCGGCTCATCAAGTCCCCTGACGCAGATACTGAGCGCATGCCTGCAGCACATCCTCAACGGTTATATCCTCCATGCAGCGATGATGGCCCTGCTGGCATTTTTTCTTTCTATAGCAGGGGCTGCAGGCAAGCTCTTTTCTGACAACACTGTATCGTGCACCGAAAGGGCCTGTCCGCCATGGCGCCGTAGGGCCGAAAAGCGCCACAACCGGCGTGCCAACCGCGCAGGCAAGGTGCAGAGGGCCGGAGTCCATTGAAATGACAAGGGCTGCTCCGGCAAACAGACAGGCGAGTTCCCGCAGGCTCGTGCGCCCTGCAAGATTTAAAGCCGGCGCAGGCATGCGCGACAGAATTTCTGCTATATAGTCCCGTTCTGCTGCTGCGCCGGTAAAAACGATTCGTGCTCCAAAATCCTTTTGCAGGCTGTCGCACATCATGGCAATTTTTTTGGCATTCCAGCATTTTGTCAGCCACGCTGCACAGGGATGCACACTGATAAGAGGGCTTTTTGACGCGCCGTCAGAATTCGATACAAGCCCTGCCGTGCTTGCCTGCTCGGCTTCTCCCCAAAAAGGGGAAAATACTGCTTGCGCATCGGCTATGCCAAGATGCCGCAAAAGGCCCATATGCCGCTTGATCGCATGATCATTAAAATCCGGCGCCGGAGCCCGCTCAGTATACACCAGGGTGGCAAGCTCCCTGGCATTGGCAAATCCTATTTTGCGTTTTCCGCGTGCCAGACCCGCAAGAACCGCGCTTTTGAAAAGCCCCTGAAAATCAAGAACAAGATCATACTCGGTGTTTCTCAACCGGCGAAAAAAAGCGCCGGCCTGCGCGGCAGCTGAAGCAAAGGCTCCTGTCCGCACCAGCCGCAGCCACTCTTTGCGTTGTGAGACGAGCAACTCGTCTATTCCCGCATAGCCGCAGAGCAAATCCGCCGCAGCCTGCTCAACAACCCAGGTGATATGACAGCCGGGCAGGTATTTTTTAAGAAGATGCACCGCCGGCAGGGTATGCACGACATCGCCGATGGCGCTGAGGCGTATGATCAAAATCCTCATCATGCAGCGTCAGTAAATAATTTTCAGATGAAGGAAGGATAGGCCGGGGCCAGTATCAGTGTCAATACAAATGTTGCCGCAGGCCACAGAGCGCTCTTCCGGCAACAGGACACAAAGCGACCGCCTTAAAAAACCATGGCGGCCGTTTAAAAAAATTCCGTCGTTCAAGTCTTAATAATGCTTCCGGGCAGGCTTTCCGATAGAAAAAACATTAAAGCCGATAGCAAATAGCTTCTCGTGATCCAGAATATTCCTGCCGTCAAATATGCAGGCAGGCTTTTCCATGCTGTCAAATATTTTCTTATAATCAAGGACCTTATACTGCTGCCACTCTGTGCAGATTGCAATGGCATGAGCGCCCTGAGCGGCCATGTACGGATCGCTGACCATTTCCACCTGGTCAAGGCAGTCCGCCAGATCGGTTTTTGCATTATCAAGCGCTTCAGGATCAGTAATCACAACCCGTGCGCGCTCATCCAGAAGCTGCCGCACAACGGCGATTGCAGGGGATTCGCGCGTGTCGCCGGTGTCTGCCTTAAAGGCGAACCCGAACACGGCAATTCTTTTATCGGCCACCGTATTAAACATGGCCGCTATCATATTGGCGACGAACCGGCGTTTCTGGTAGTTGTTCATAAGAACGACGCTTTCCCAGTAGCTGGCCACTTCATGCAGGCCGTAGGACTCGGCTATATAGACAAGATTGAGAATATCTTTCTGAAAGCAGGAGCCGCCGAAGCCGACGCTCGATGCGAGAAACCGCGAGCCGATGCGCGAGTCCATGCCGATGGAGCGGGCTACTTCGGCCACATCAGCCTCGGTCTTTTCGCACAGCACTGAAATAGAATTGATCGATGAAATGCGCTGCGCGAGGAAGGCATTGGCGACGAGCTTGGAAAGCTCCGCGCTCCAGACATTACTGGTGAGAATCCTGTCGCGGGGTATCCAGTTCGCGTATACTTCGACCATAATATCTCGGGCTTTAATGCCGCTGGGTGTGTCCGGCGCACCGATCAGCACGCGGTCCGGGTTCTTCATATCCTCCACGGCCGTGCCTTCGGCAAGAAACTCGGGATTTGAAAGGACCTCAAAATGTATATTATTGCCATTGGCATTTAATATACGCGACATGGCGGCAGCCGTTCTGACGGGCAGCGTACTCTTCTCAACAATGATCTTAGGCTCGGTTGAAACCCGCTTGATCATACGGGCGGTTTTCTCCCAGTACTGCAGGTCCGCGGCCTTGCCCGCGCCGGCGCCGAATGTTTTCGTTGGCGTATTGACCGAAACAAAAATTATCTCCGCGTCTTTGATGGCGGCCTCAATATCAGTGGAAAAGAAAAGATTGCGGCCCCGCGCCTCTTTGACTACGCCAAGAAGGCCGGGCTCGTAAATGGGCAGAGCGTCTGAATTCCAGGCTGCAATCCGCGCGGCATTGATATCAACGACAGTCACCTTATACTGAGGACAGCGTGCCGCGATCATGGCCATTGTCGGGCCGCCCACATAGCCGGCGCCGATACACAGAATGTTCCGGGCAAATTTTGCGGTGGATACCATCACAGAGTCCCTCCTCGTAAAATTTTCAAAAAAACTGCAACAACCATGCTCTCTAGGGCAAATCCATGCCTGCGTTAGTCAGGTGTGAAGTCTTATGTAAACACGCGCCTGAAAATCGTCTCGACATGCCGCGTAAAAAACTCGGGGGTGCAGAAGCTTTTTATTTCTGCTTCAGAAATAACAGCCGTCACCTCGGCATCCCGGCAGATAGTGTCAACGAAAGCCGCCCTGTTTTCCCATGCTGCATGGGCGTTTCGCTGCACCAGGCGGTAGCCGTCTTCCCGGGAAACGCCGCGCTGCGTCAGCTCAAGCAGTACCCGCTGCGAGTAGAACATACCGCCTGTTTTGTTCATATTCTCCAGCATGACCTCAGGATAGACGAGCAGTTTTTTCAAAAGCCCGGTGAACCGAGCAAGCATAAAATCAAGCACAATGGTGCTGTCCGGGCCGATAACGCGCTCTACCGACGAGTGGCTGATATCGCGCTCGTGCCACAGCGCCACATTCTCCATGGCGGCAAGGGCATTGGCACGCAAAAGGCGGGCGAGGCCTGATACGTTTTCAGAAAGAATGGGGTTCTTTTTATGCGGCATGGCCGAGGAGCCCTTTTGCCCCGGCGAAAAATACTCGGACACCTCAGAGACCTCGGTTCGCATGAGGTGTCGTATTTCAGTTGAAAACTTTTCAAGCGAGCAGCCCACCTGCGCCATGGCGCAAAAAAATTCGGCGTAGATATCCCGCTGCACGATCTGCGATGATACCGGCGCCGGCTTCAGGCCGAGCGCCGAGCAGACATACTCCTCCACAAAAGGCGGGATATAGGCAAATGTGCCCACGGCCCCTGATATTTTGCCGACAGCGGCATTTTCGGCTGCAGCCTGCATGCGTCGCTTCTGCCGCTGCATTTCATCAAACCACAGCGCCATCTTCAGGCCAAACGTGATGGGCTCGGCATGAATACCGTGGCTGCGGCCGATCATGACGGTATCCCTGTATTGGAAGGCCTTATCCTTAATGACCGCGAGCAGATCGTCGATATCCTGAAGGAGAATCTCCGCAGCCTGCTTCAGCTGCATGCTGAAGCTTGTGTCAAGAACGTCTGAAGAGGTCATGCCCCAGTGAATATACCGGGCATCTTCGCCCACATACTCGGCCACGCAGGTCGTAAAGGCGATTACGTCATGCCTGGTCACTTTTTCTATTTCAAGAATGCGCTCGACATTGAAGTCGGCCTTTTCCTGTATCGTTTTCAGCGCAGCCTCGGGAACCTGCCCCAGTTTGCACAGCGCCTCACATGCTGTAACTTCGATCTGCAGCCAAGTCCTGAACCGGTTTTCATCGGACCATATGCTTTTCATTGCCTCGCGGCTGTAGCGGTCTATCATGAACATCCTCCTGCTTGTATAGAGTGCGGCTCATAATTTTAAAAGAAAAGCCGCCCCCCGTCAATATAAATCAGACCGGCCCTCCGGGCGCAGACGCCGGCCTGTACATTTTTAAGCTTTTGCTATAGTATATAAAATATTATCAGGACGCACCGATGGCAATAAATCGAATCACGAAAGATATCAATATTTGCATCAGGCAGTTGTATACAGCCTCGGAGCAGGGCATTTTTTTTATCGATGCCGAGGGGCATATCCTGCAGGCAAACGATTCCTTCTGCGCCATGCTCGGTTATGCCGGGCACGAGCTTATGGGCAAAACATTTTTTGACATCAACCAGGGCATACTTCCGAATCTTGTCCCCTCAACGCGTGAAGGCATAGCCGATTTCGGCCTTTACTATTTCTACCTTGCCGAGCAGGCCCCCCTGCCCATAAAGCTCCTCGCCAGCGACGGCACGCCGATCCAGGTAACCATGCGCTCTGTTATAACGCGCACCAGGGCCGGCGAGACGGCCGTGGCAGCAGGCATCATCACTCTCATAAAAAAACAGGGGCAGGAAGAACAGCCCCGCGATCCGACCCACGCGCACGGCAACTGGGAACTCGAGCAAAACTACCGCAATATCCTGCAGCACTCGGGAGACGGCATTATAATCACCGACTTCAACAGCATGATAGTCACGGTTAACGACTCGCTGGTGAGCATGCTCGGCTATGAGCGCAGTGAAGACATCGTGGGAAAATTTCTGCTGGAACTTGCTTCATTTGAAGGCACCCATATGTGCACCACCGGAGAGATGCTGAGCATCGACAAAGGGTATTATGATACGCAGATAGAAGTCACCAATGAGCTTTTTGAAACCGGCCGTGCGCAGGGCCTGTTCTACATGAATAAAAAAGACGGCGTTGTCGTGCCCATGGAGGCGGCACTGTCGCTGCTGACAGACCCGGAGGGCAACCGCCGCGGGACCATTGCCATCTGTCGCGATATCACCACACGGGTCAAGGCTGAAAAACAGCTTCTCAATACAAAGCTTTTTCTTGAAAACATCTTCGCCACAACGCGCGACGGCATCTATGTGTCCGACCCCCAGGGCCAGTGCATCATGATCAACCAGGCTTTCTCCGACATTACGGGCTACCGGCAGGAAGAGCTTATAGGGGGCTCGGCGGCATCCCTGCTGGCCGATGATTCCGATGCTGAACTCTCACAGCAGATCATGAAAGCCATGGACAACAAAGATGACCTGAGCCTTTTTGAAGCCCGCTGGAAGCGCAAAAACGGCACGGTTTTTCCAGCCGAGGTCAGGCTTGCGGTGCTGAAAACCGAGGCGGGCGACTACAACGGTATTGTGGCATCCGTGCGCGATATAACCGAGCGCAGGCGCGTTCTTGAAGAGCTGCGGCAGTCCCATGAGCAGCTCGAAGAAAAGGTGCGCGAGCGCACGGAAACCCTCGAGGAAATGAATACGGCCCTGCGTGTTTTATTGCAGGGCCGCGAAGAGGATAAACAGACCCACGAGGACAAAATACTGGCCAATGTCAATGAACTGGTGCTGCCCTATCTGGACAGGCTGAAGGCAACGCGCCTTGACGAACGGCAGCGCTCTTCCCTGGCTATTATTGAGGCTAATCTGAAGGATATTGTCGCCCCTTTTGCCGGCAGGACGGCTTCGCGCAACCTTTCGATGACGCCCGCGGAGATTCAAATCGCCAACCTGATCAAGCATGGCATGACGGCCAAGGAAATTGCCGGTATAACCAGCCTCTCACCCCGCACCATCGAATGCCACCGGGCAAGCATCCGCAAAAAGCTCGGCCTCATAAACCGCAAGGTAAACCTGCGCGCCTACCTGCTGTCCTCAGGCTGAGCCAGACACCCATGGCCCTGCAATGCCGGCCCTGCGGCTGAAACATCCTGTACAACAATAAAAAATGCTGCGCAGCCCGATGCCGCACAGCATTTTTATTCAAAACAGCCTCTCACCCTCTCTGTTCAAGCACAATGCGAAGGATGCGGCGTATGGGCTCGGCAGCCCCCCACAGAAGCTGATCGCCGACGGTGAAGCAGGTAAGGTAGTCTGGCCCGATATTCATTTTATGAATTCTGCCCACAGGAACGGCAAGGGTGCCGGAAACAGCAGCAGGCGTCAGGTGCTTGAGCGTTTCCTCTTTGGTGTTCGGCACGACCCTCACCCACTGGTTGTCTGCGGCAATCATGGCAGCCAGCTCGTCAAGGGGCACATCTTTGGAAAGCTTGATCGTCAAAGCCTGGCTGTGGCAGCGCATGGCGCCAACGCGCACGCAGAGGCCGTCTATGGGAATCGGGTTTGTCTCTCTGCCCAGAATCTTGTTGGTCTCTGCAAGGCCCTTCCACTCTTCGCGGGTCTGGCCCTGCTCAACAGCACGGTCTATCCAGGGAATAAGGCTTGCAGCAAGCGGCGCGCCGAAATTTTCGGTGGGCAGGCTGCCATCGCGAAGAGTTGCCGTTACCTTCCGGTCAAGGTCGAGAATAGCCGATGCCGGTTTTGCCAGCTCGGCCTGCGACGCCTGGCCGATGCCGGCCATCTGCGCCACCAGCTCGCGCATGTTTTTCGCTCCTGCGCCGGATGACGCCTGGTAGGTCATGGAGGTCATCCACTCGACAAGGCCCTTATGAAAAAGGCCGCCCAGAGCCATGAGCATCAGCGACACGGTGCAGTTGCCGCCGATATAGTCTTTGATGCCGGCGGCAAGCCCGCTGTCGATGACTTCGCGGTTGATCGGGTCGAGTACGATGATGCTGCTCTTCTCCATGCGAAGCGTTGAGGCCGCGTCGATCCAGTAGCCCCTCCAGCCCGCGGCGCGCAGCTGCTTATAGACGCTGCCCGTATAATCACCGCCCTGACAGGTAACAATGATGTCCAGAGCGGAAAGTTGCTTTATGTCATAAGCGTCCTCAAGCGGCGGGAGGGCAATGCCTATATCCGGGCCCTGCTGCCCGACCTGGGAAGTGGTAAAAAAAAGCGGCTCAAAGCCCTGAAAATCTTTTTCCGCAAGCATGCGCTCCAGAAGCACCGAGCCGACCATGCCCCGCCAGCCGACAAATCCGACACGTATCATGATGTTCTCTCCTTACACCTATAAAAAAATACGGGCTGCACAACCCGCTCTCATAAAAGCCCGGAATCATAAAACCACCACGGGCTGCCCTCATGCACAGGGGGCACATTATATCTATTCGTCCGAATAAATCAAGTTTCTAATAAAGCCGAGCCCCGGCACGAATGACCGCCGCTGAATGGCAGTGGCAGCGCTTTTTAAAATTTAAAAACACTTTATCGCCAACTGCGGTAATTGGTCATGGTTGTTCCGTGTGACCGGCAGTTTACCGTTGTTACATCGCCCACCGTCCGGGACCTCCCGCCCATGGAAATCAGAATAAAAAAACTCGCGGCACCTCAGCCTTTCACAAAACACCGTCAAGAACCACATAACAACTATGCCCTCTATGCTGCGCAAAGAAACAACCTTGATGCAAGCACCATGATCCAGGAAAAGCGTATTCTGCTGGAAAGCCTCTCCGTGATGCCGGCAGCCTCCTGGCAATGGCACTTTGGTGCCTTAAAAATAGCCCCCGGTGCTATTGCCCGGCCCCTCTTTTTTTCATATTATCACTTGGCTTTTTAAAAGCACGGCCAAAAAAAGGCGGCGGGGAGATTAAGAATGCGGCTATACGCATGCCGGCCCCTTGCCTTACTGCCGAACCTGTTACCATATATAAAATTGCGGCAAAGGACTTTTCTGCCTGAGACAAATGAACGCACTGCAGCTGTATACATCTCATGCACGTTCGGGGTTAACGGTCAGAAAAATTTTTTTTATGAGAGTCAAAAAAAACAAAATAGTTCTTAAGCACAAGACCCCGGTAGAGCATTTAGTCCTTGCATGGTCTCTCGTTATAGCGTTCATGGCTGCACTTGAGCTGTTGTGGTAGCCGGGCCGAGCACGGTATAAAAAATCAGCCAAACGAGATGTGCAAACAGAACCGGTGCGCGCTGAGGGCAGCCGCGCCAGGTGTGCCGCCCGGGGTTCATCCCGGGAAGAACACAATGTCCCATGCAATAAACAATGTGCGGCCACATAGTGATGACGCCCGCTGAAAAATCCCGACAGGATTGTGACTATACAAAGACTGTGGCATGGCAGACCCTGGGACCTGGGCAAAATCGCATGCCTGACTTCTAGCCTACCTGCTTACCACTACCTGCGCTGCTTCCCTGCTCCGTACCCTTCATAACCGTGAGGGCTGTTGACACCATGGTCGAGATATCCGTAAGATTTGACGGAACGATCATGGTATTGTTGGTCTTGGCAAGATTGCCGAACTGGGCGATGTACAATTCCGCAATCCGCAGATTAACAGCCTGAGGGCCATTGTTCAAACCGATGGATTTGGCTATCTCCGCAATGCCGGCAGCTGTGGCCTCCGCCACAAGCGTTATCTCTTTGGCAAGGCCTTCGGCCTCGTTGATGCGGCGCTGTTTTTCACCCTCGGATCGCAGGATGAATTCCTGCTTATCGCCTTCCGACCGGTTGATCTTGGACTGCCTTTCGCCTTCAGATTCGAGTATGAGCGCCCGCTTCTCACGCTCGGCGCGCATCTGCTTTTCCATGGCCTCGCGGATCGTCTGCGGCGGCACAATATTCTTTACTTCGTAGCGCATGACCTTAACGCCCCAGGGCTCGGAGGCCTTATCGACAGCAGAGACGATGGAGCTGTTGATGGTCTCGCGCTCCTCAAAGGTCTTGTCCAGGGGAAGCCTGCCGATAACGGAGCGCATCGTGGTCTGGGAGAGCTGCACAGAGGCGAACTGATAGTTGCTGATGCCGTAGCTCGCATTTTTCGGGTCGATAACCTGGAGATACAGAATGCCATCAACCTCCACAGGGATATTGTCATTGGTTATACAGGTTTGGGGAGGCACATCAATAGCCTGCTCCTTGAGCGTGTGTTTGTACGATACCCGGTCGATAAACGGGATGAGGATATGAAAGCCGGCTTCAAGAGTCGAAGAATATTTGCCTAAGCGCTCGACAATGTAGGCGCTTTTCTGCGGCACGATCATAACGGTCTTGAGAAATGCCACAACGATAAAAATAATCAGACCAGTTAAAATTATAGTAGAAATTCCCATCGCAAATACCTCCTGTCATAAGTGTTAGCAGCCTGGTGTCTCCTGTCGCAGTGATCGTGCCGTTTGCATACGGCTAACGGTAGGGGCGGACCTTGGTGTCCGCACGATAAAGCCGCCGCCCCGCTTAAAAAGGCATAACCTTCAGCTTGAGGCCATTTCTGTCTATAATCCTGACGCGGGAATCGACATCAATGCTGTCATCAGACACAGCATCCCAGGCGACCCCGTTGAATTCAACCTTTCCGGGCTTGCCAGGCTCTATGCGGGCCAGCACGACGGCCTCCTTTCCTAAAAAATCATCCATGTTCTGACCGGTCGTTTGTTTCGATGAAACATACCCAAGGAACACCGGCTTGAGCTTTTTGCGGAGAAAAACAAGCAGCAGGATTGATGAAACGGCAAAAACGCTGAGCTGCGCCGGGAGCCCTATGGTGAAAAGCAGATAGAGTGCCGCTACGATCCAGGCCCCGAGCCCGAAAAACATCAGAATGAGGGACGGGGCGAACAGCTCCGTAAGCAGCAGCGCCAGCCCTGCAATGAACCATAACAATCCGGGGTTGCTCAGCATGTGCTCAGACATACGCCGCCTCCATATAGGGTGAGTTGATTGAATTTGTTTTGGATGAGGGGAGTATAGGCCCGGTCCGGTTGCGTGTCAAAGGAAAAGCGGCCAGTAAAAACCAAAACTGCCATCATGGTCCGTTCGCATCGCCCAGCCAGACTGCAATGGCGGGCCCGGACATTATGCACGGGAGTCGATGACCTTTTTGAGCAGGAGGGGGTCGTCGGTGATGATGCCGTCGACGCCGGCATCCAGAAGGCGGCGCATGTCGGCCTCCCTGTTGACTGTCCAGACATGGACACGGATCCCCTTTTTGTGCATCCTGCGCATCAGATCTGGCGCTGCAACATGCCAGTGGCGATAAAATTCGGGTATTTGCAGGGCATCGGCTGCAAAATTGTTTTTTGTAAAAAGCAGACCGCTTCTATAAAGAAAAAAAACACCCGCCACCTCTTTGTGCGAGGCCGAAGTTGCCATCTCCGGCATCAGGCTTCTCACCGCCTTGAGGTTTCCGGTGAATTCCGATGCCGTCAGCACCCGCTCCCCTGCATTGCAGCGCCTGATGAGGGTGCAATAATCAGCAGCCTGAGATGGGTCATCGGTCTTAAGGTCCACGTTAAAGCGCTGCTGCGGAAACTCGTGCAGGGCCTCATCAAGGGAGGGAATGGCTATTCTCTTGCCACGAAAGGGAAAGCTATCGCCATCGGCAGAATAGCGATAGCCTGCATCAAGGCGCTTCAGCTCCTCAAGCGTGTGGTCCCCTACCCTTCCGGCCCCCTCGGTAATCCGATCGATGGTGTCGTCGTGAAAGACCATGAAGTGACCGTCTCTGCTTCGCTGTACATCAGTCTCGATCACATCGGCGCCGATCTCGACAGCGCTTTGAAATGAGGGGAGCGTGTTTTCCGGAAAATGCGCGGCATTGCCGCGATGGGCGAAAATTCTTGGCTCCGGGGTGAAGAACTGCTTCTGCATTGTATGTTGAAAATTAAATTAGGGTTGTACAAAAACAGAAGCCAGGATCCAGAAGTCGGGATTCAGAATGAAAAAGAGAAAAAACGTTTCAGGATCAGCTCAGGGGAAAGAAACAAGCAAACCCTTGAATGACTATATGCCTTTTGTTTTGGCTCCTGGATTCCGGCTTCTGAATTCTTCTCTCATTTTCAGCTTGCCTGCATGAGCCTGTCGAGGATGAGGCCGTAAAAACACTCCTGCGGCCCTGTGTAGCGCCAGCCCATGTGGGTGGCGCATGCGCTGCACAGCACGACCTGCCAGACATACCCCTGGAACCAGCTCCACTCGGCCTCAGGCGGGCTTGCATCAACACAGCCTTTTACGCGCTTGAAACAGCCGATCTGAAAAAGAAGGCCCAGGGGATTTGAGAATGTATGGCGGTGTGAGCCCTTAACCTCGATGCGCTCTGCCGGGCTGGTTATTACCTGCATGCACTGCCGGCAGAGAATTTTTTCCTCCCAGTACGGCTCCTTCCCCTCTTCATCATACCGGCAGGCCTCTTCGTCGATTTCGCCCGGGGTTTGTGCCGGAGTTTCCCTGCTGCGGCGGGGCTCGCCAGGTACAGCCGGACAAAACGTGCTGATACGGTCCGCGCAGGGCTGCATGGCTACTGCCCATCAATGAACTGTTTAATAAATCTGAAATAGTCTGAGCCCGCAAAACCCAGAATGGAATTATGATCGGCCCGGGGAATCACCTGCAGCTGTTTTCGCCGGGAGGGGCAGTTTTTCATAAGCGTTTCCGCATCCGATACAGGAATGAACTGATCGAGCTGTGCATGGATAACGAGCAGCGGTTTTTTAAATTCCTTGATTTTCTCGAAATTCCCGAAGCAGTCGGCCTCGGTGATACCCAGGCCCTTCGTGTCAACGCCAAGAAACCTCAGCAGGGGCTCGGTATAGGCAAAGCCGCTCTCGATGATGAGGCCCGCAAGCTCCGCCTCATAGCGGGCAGCAAGCTCGATGGCCGGGGCGCTTCCGAGCGAGCGGCCCATGACAAAGAGGGGGCCTCCATGTTTCTGCTGCATGCGCCATTTCCTGACTTCGGTAAAAATCCTGTGCGCATCGCTGATCATTGAGCTTGCAGCAGGCTTTCCGGTGCTGCGGCCATAGCCCCGGTACTCAACGGCAAGCAGGCTGATGCCGAGACGATTATACATCGCGGCGATCTCTGCATACTCTTCAACCGTTTCGCCATTGCCATGAAAAAAAAGTATGGCCGGCGCCCGGGATCCTGCAGGATAAAACCTGCAGACGATAACGGCATCCGTATCCACGGCAATGGCATAATCCACAGCGCCCTGCATGGGCTCTGACGGAGGCTCCTTTCTCGGATGAAACAGATACTGGAGAACCTCAAACCGGTCAAGTTTCGGATAGCTGGCGCATTTTTGCTGCATGGCTCCTCCTGCAATGAACAGGCAGGCTATCGCCGCACCTGAGAAAACAACTCTTTTAAAAAATGCTCTGGGGTCAACTCCGGTGCAGGTCGTCAAGACTGTCCCTCCTGCTTTTTTTCAGCTCATTATAAAAGCTCAGCTGGAAGACAAAAAGGCCAGCAAACAAAATGCAGATGACAAGGTAGAAGACCGCCGAGGCATGCGTCTCGCTGGTAATGGCGATGCAGAACGACCACACCGCAATCATGCACTTGAGGACAAGGCTGATTCGTATATGGCTCAGGTCAAGTTTTGAATAGTCCTTGTTCTGCATATGGCTTCAACTCTCATTTTCATTTTGTAGCTCAGGTTTTCACAAAGTCAACCCTAAATATCCAACAATTATGTTTTACTTCCTCGGCGTATATGAGTATAATTCAATACACTATGCCCTGCATGCTGCTGCACAAGATTAAAAATTATTAAACAATACATCTCATCGGCCCAGAGTTCACCGCTTATAGTGCGCTCCCGCTGAAAGGAGTAGTGTCCGTGAATAAAACCTGTTTGGCCCTTGCGCTGGCCCTGCTGATCAACAGCGCCCCGGCTGACGCTGCCCGCGTCACCGTCGACCGCATTCTGGCAACCGTCAACGGCGAAATCATTACGCAGTCTGAATTTGAAAAGTACAAAGCCATGCTGCTCATGGGAGCGCAGGAAATACCGGCCGACATGGAGGCAGACCGCCAGCTGCTGGGCCAGCTCATTGAAAAAAAACTGATCCTGCAGGAGGCAAAAAAACTTGAGATAACGATCAAGGACAAGGACATTGAAAATGCCCTTGATGAAGTCCTTCGGCGGAACAAGATCGATCTGAAAACGCTTGCCAAAGAGCTTGCCAGGAAGGGCACAACAGTTGCGGATTATAAAAAAATCCTGGAGGGGGAGCTGATCCAGTCGCGTACCATCGGGCGGGCCGTGCACTCAAAAATAAATATAACCGATAAGGACATGCAGGAGTTTTACGACCAAAACATGCGCGGAAGCACCAAGGCCGGCCCCCGCGTTCGCATTCAGCAGATACTGCTGCTCATCCCCGGCCAGGCATCGCAGGCCCAAATAACCGACATAGAAAAAACCGCAAAAGACCTGCACAGGAAGATACTGGCAGGCGAGGATTTTGGAAAGCTTGCTGTTAAATATTCCCAGGGAGCAGGCGCCCAGCTGGGCGGAGACATCGGCTATTTCCACAAGGATGAGCTGATGCCGGAAATTGAGAAATTGGCCTTCAGCCTCCAAAAAGACCAGGTAAGCCCTGTCTTCAAAACGGAAATCGGCTTTCACATCATCAAGGTAATCGACACTGCAGGCAGCGTCAGCGACAATGCACCCGGAGGCTCCTGGGAAGATCACAAAAAAAATATCCAGAACGCCATCTATGGCGCTCAGTTTGAAAAAGAGATGACTCTGTGGATGCAGCAGCTCAGGCAGAAGGCCTACATAGAAATCAACTGACAGTATTATTTCAGTACAGACGAATACATCCCCGCTTTCCCAGTCGCAAGGAGGATATCTTTTTTATTCACATAGCGTTTTGACACCTGCCCCTCAACACAACACCCGGGCAAACCATTATTGCATTTCTGCGATCACCGACAGACCGATGGGGATATCCTTCTTCTCGGGCTTGAGACCCAGAATAACGTCCTGAAACTTGGTGTCGAACCGCTCCTGCAGGTCTTCAGTGCGGTAGTTGCGGCGGCCCATATAGGGCACGCGCCTCACAACGCCGCCCGTTCCGAGAAACTCCCTGGTTTCCGAATCATAGACCTTGAAAACCGCATCTGCCTTCACCCTGTCTTTCCAGAATGATTCAACGGCAAGGCGCACCCAGAGCTGCGTTGCGCCGAGTATGATCTTCGAGTTATCGCCGGCCTGCAGGGTCTCTCCGATGCGCACATCGAACTTGTACACGACGCCGTCGATGGGCGAGCGCAGAACGGTTTCTTCGAATTTGGCCTTGGTCACATCAAGCTCGGATCCTGCCACCTTGAGCCGCTTCAGCTCCATGGCATTCTGGAGCTGCGCCTGGGTGAATTTATATTCAGAATCAACCTGCTTGGCATACAGGCTGCGGGTGCGGTTGAGATCATCGTTTGACAGTTCGAGCGATTTCTGCGCCAGCGCCATGCGGGACTCCGCAAGGTTCACCTGCTCCTGCTCGACATTGCTCTCCAGCGTGCACAGGCGCTGGCCCGTCTTCACGGCATCGCCTTCTTTCACAAACACCTCGATCACGCGCTTGCTCATGGTCGGCCCGACCAGCACCTCACGGCCTTCGGGCTCCACCATGCCGTACAGCCGCATGGGAGCATCGGCAAGGTTGGGCGGCGGCGCAACCCGGGGAGGGGCCGATGATTTTTTCAGGCTCGAAAGAATGAATGCGAGCCCCGCAATGCAAACGATTATAATAACGATGGACTTGAATGACAGTTTCATCATGCCTCCTGTGCGCCCTGGGGGCGCGAATCGTAGACAATGGAGCCGTTTTCAATTTTAATCAAACGGTCCGCATACGGAAACACGCGCGGATCATGCGTGACCATGATAAGCCCGCGCGTCGTGTCTTTTGAAAGCTGCTTGAGCGCGTCGAGCACGATGGTGCTGCTCTCGGAATCAAGGGCTGAGGTCGGCTCATCGCATAAAAGAAGGGCCGGCGCATTGATAAGGGCCCGGGCTATGGCCACGCGCTGCTTCTGGCCGCCGGAGAGCTGCTGGGTGGTCATGGAAAGGCAGTCGCCCATGCCGAAGCTGTCGAGCAGCTCGCCGGCTTTTTTGCGCAGGCCTGCCGATACCGTTTGTCCCTGAATGCCGCTGGCAACCACCACATTTTCAAGCACATCCAGCGCAGGCAAAAGCTCGGCCTGCTGAAAGACAAAGCCGTATTTCTGCTGCCGCACCGTGGCAAGCCTGTTTTCCGGCAGATGGGTCACCCGCTCGTTTTGAATGCTTATCTCCCCCTCGGAAGGCTTCAGAATGAGCCCCATGATGGTGAGCAGCGTTGTTTTGCCGCTGCCGGAGGGGCCTGCGATGATGGTAAACTCGCCGGGAAAAATCGACAAATCGGTCGTATACAGCACGCGCCGAATCTTCCGGCCGTCGGAAAAATCCCGCGTTATGCTTTCAAGCTGAAGAATGGGTTGCAGCATTTGATTCAGGGCCTTTTTCGCCGGAACGTAGATGTTCAAAGTTCAAGGTGTAAGTTTGACTTCTGACTTCCTCCGATGCCACTGCTACAGCCTACAGCCTAAATACCTACAGGCTGTTTCTTTTCATCTAAACACCGACGCAGGCTCAACGCTTATGGCCTTGCGCATGGCCAGCAGCGACCCGAGTACGCACATGAACAGGGTTGCGCCTGCCAGCACGGGCGCAATCCAAAGAGGCATATAGCTCGGCAGTGGAGAATCGAGCGTGCCGCTCAAAAAACCGGCAAGCAGCAAAAAGCCGATGAACACCCCCACGACACCGATCATGAGCGACTGGGCAAGAACGATAATAAAAATATCGAGCTTGCGCGCCCCGAGTGCCCGCAGCACGGCAAAATCCTTCTGCCGCTGCAGCACGCCCGTGTACATGGTAAGGGTAATGATGATAATGCCAACCAGCGCGCCGATGAGTGTTGACAGGCCGAAACTGCCCCCCATGCCCGTATTTTTAACATAATAAATGCGCGTCATGCGCGAAAGCTCATCGGCGCTCAGCACCTCGGCTCCAGGAAGCATGCTGCGCACATGCGCAAGGCCGGCCTCCAGGCTGACGCCATCCTTTAATTTCACCAGCACGGCCTTGCACCGGCCGGGCGGACTTTTAATAATTTCCTGGGCCTTGACCATATTGGTAAAAACCAGGCGGCCTGCAAAGCCTTTCACGCTCTGCGTGATGGCGCTCACCCGGACGCGCACATTGCCGATTTCGATGCTGTCGCCGATCTGAGGATTGCCGTAGAGCTTGGCATCGAGCCGCTCGATGGTGGCCCCCTCAAACTCGAGAAGGCCATCCTGTCCTCCCTGATAGAATCGCCACGGCCCTGCGGCTCCGCGCGGATTGCGCAGGCCCACCACCTGTACAGCCTCATTTTTTCCGTCGCGCGTCACCAGGCTTGCCCCGCCAAAGAGCAGGGGCTCGGCCCATGCAACCCCGGCAAGGCCCGACACGCGGTCAACATACCGCTCGGGTATATAGCCGGCGCCGTTGATATTATCGGTATTTTTGGAACATACCCAGATATCGGCGCCGCCATGGTCAACAAGCACCGACATGTAGGTGAACAGCCCGAACAATACCGATATCTGCTGGCCAACAAGAAACACAATGGCTATAACGCCGATGAGAGCCCCAGCGGTGGTGGAGCGGTCATGCAGGAGAATTTTGAAAGCTACGCGGCTACGCATCGGGAAGCACCTTCTTCAAAAGCTCGCTGTGGCCGCCCTCAAGCCCGCTTATAAATAAATCGACATGGGCGGCAAGGCGCTGTCGCGCAAGCAAAGCAGCCCTGCCATGAACCGCCAGTTTTATCTGCGGGTATTTCTCACGGAGCTGGGCGATGAGGCGCTGCGCCTCGGGCAGGCCCGCGATTGATGAAACAGCCAGCACAACAGCCTGCGGGCTGTTCTTCAAAATGGCATACATGATGTCCTCATCTGACACATCGCTGCCAAGGAAGTAGACGGACCAGCCCTTGATTTCGAGAAAATTGGCAAAAACCTCCACATCGAGGGCTTCCTGTTCGCCGGGCATGCAGGCCACAAGCGCCCTGAAGGGAAAGCGGCGCTCGCCGAAAATGCTGTCGATGACCCTCAGGATCACATAGCGGCTGATATCATCAGCAGCGCGCTCATCAACTGCGCTCACTTTATTCTGCAGCCATAAAAGGCGCATGCGCTCAAGGGCGGGCAGCAGGATGTCTGAATAGACGCTCTCTATGGAGGCGCCGTCGCGAATGCGGGAAAGGATATTTTCGGCTGCGAACTTGCGGTTTTTGGCCATGAGCAGATCGAAAAACGGCTGTGCTTCGGCGGGCAGGGCCTCCGGCGGCTTCTGCAGCCGCTCGTAGAGGGAGGGCAGCTGCTGTAAAAGATGCTGCACGGCGGGTATGAGCTGGTCTGCAGCCTCACGCTTCACAAGGCACTGTATGGCCATGATCCAGGATTTCAGCAGTGCCTCGACAAACGGGGGCTTGATGCCGCGGCTGTCCAGGGAAGCGATGTGGGCGGCAGCCTCATCAGGCAATTGCCCGACAAGGTCGAAGCTGTAAACGCCCAGAAGAAGGTCGCCGAAGCGCCTGGTGAACTCACGGGCAATATCCATGTGTTTGCAGGCGACGCCGTCGCAGGCAAAACGGTTTTCAAGGGCGAATTTGTCATTCACAAAAACGACAAGCTTGGGCAGGGCCTGCTGAAAAGCCTCGCTCGCCCCGGTTGCTGCCGGTAAGGTGTTCTGGGCTGTTGACATGCGGCATTAATAGCACGATTTTTTCCGGACAACAAGCGGCGATTGAGCAAAAAAAAACAGCGCGGCAGAACATGGTTCAGGGCCGCGCTGCATAAATTGCCACTATTTTTCTACTTGCGCTTTGCGCCGGTGACAATCACAGGCTCAACAGGCACGTTCTGATGACCGCCTGTCGTGGCCGTTTTGACCGCTGCTATCTTGTCCACGACCTCCATGCCGCTCACTACTTTGCCGAACACGGCATACCCGAAATCGCGAACGCCGTGGTCAAGGAAGCTGTTGTCGGTAAGGTTGATAAAAAACTGCGCCGTGGCGCTGTCCACAACCCCTGTGCGCGCCATCGCCAGCGTGCCCCGGCTGTTGCGCAGGCCATTGTCGGCCTCGTTCTTAATGGGCGCTTTTGTCGGTTTTTGCGACATATCTTTTTTGAAGCCGCCGCCCTGAATCATAAACCCGGGAATAACACGGTGAAAAATCGTGTCGCTGAAAAAACCCTCATCCACATAGGCCAGAAAATTTTTCACGGTTATGGGGGCCTTGTCGGCATACAGTTCAATAGTAAAGTCACCCTGATTTGTTGAAAAAACGACCTCGGTATTCTCCATTTTTTTGCTCTCCATTTTCTTTACAGTTTTATTTTCCTGCATAGCCTGCGCCTCGTGTGCAGTAAAAAAACCACCTGAAAGCAATGCGGCTGCAAACCATGCCACGACGGCAATACCTGTTTTTTTTCTCTTCATAGCGCACCTGTTGTTATAGTTTATTTAACTGAAGCTGTCGGGATTCGTATAGCCAAGGCTGTATCCCTGTTATTTTCATCGTTAGCTTGTAGCGCTGACTCTGATAGTTTACATACATACTACATAATAAAAGGCCAAACAAGCACAATAAACCAGTCCGCCGGGCTGGTTGAAACCTTCGATCAAACAGACGCTTTTACAACTATTCTGTTGACCTCGACAGGGGTCTGTATTAATAAAATAACGCCCTTTTTACTATGTAAAGGTTAGCGGCATGAGCTCTCACCGTCAATCCAGAAGGCTGAAATCAGCGTTCATCTCCAGAAGCATACTCTGCTGCGTCCTTGCCGCTGTGCTCTTTTTCCCGGCATGCTCCATTAAAAAAATAGCCGTCAACTCCTTTGCCGATGCCCTCGGGTCAGGCGCCGGCACAACTTTCACCTCAGAAAGCGATCTTGAGCTTGTGGAGGGGGCCCTGCCCTTCAGCCTCAAAACAATGGAAGCCCTGCTTGAAAAAACGCCGCGGCACACGGGCCTGTGCCTGTCGCTTGCTCAAGGGTATATGCTCTACGGCTATGCATTCTGCGAACTTAAAGCCGATGAGGTGAAAGATTTGGATTTTGCCCGCTACCAGCTCCAGCGCGACAGGGCCAAACTATTCTACCAGCGCGCCCACGGCTATGCCCGGCGGGGGCTTGAGCTCAGCTCTCCCGGCTATGCCAAAGCCTGCGCGGCAAACTGCGTCGAGGCTGTGAAGCTGGTAGATGACAAGGCGAGCGTACCGTATCTGTACTGGTCAGGCGCAGCCCTTGCCAAATGGATAACCCTTGCCAAGACCGACCCTGCGGCAGCAGCCCGGCTGCCTGAAGCCGCAGCCTGCATGCAGCGAGCTCTTGAGCTGGACCCGGACTATGACAATGGCTCCATTCAGGAGTTTTTCATATCCTATGAAGCCCGGGGCGCTATCATGGGCGGTGATGTGAAAAAAGCTGTCGAATACTTCAAAAAGGCCGAAGCCCTTGCGGCAGGTAAAAAGCTCTCGCCCTGGCTCACCTATGTGGAAGCAGTCAGCATCCCCGGCCAGAACAAAAAAGAGTTTGACGAATACATTCAGAAAATACTGTCATTCAACCTTGACGTCTGCCCGGAAAACCGGCTGGTGAACGCCATTGCCCGGAAGCGGGCGCAGTATCTTCTGCAGAAAAAAGATGACCTTTTTCTTGGAGAATAGGAATGAAACTCACAAAACGTATTGCCTCCCTGTGTGCCGTGCTCCTCTGCCTGGCAGCTGCCCCGGCCGCCCGGGCCGAGCAGCAGCCCCTGACCATCAAGCTTGCAACCCTGGCCCCGGAAGGCACTATTTTTTATGACTCGCTTCTGAAAATGGCCAATGAATGGACGCGCCTGTCCGGCGGAAAAGTGAAGGTGAAAATTTACGCCGGCGGCATTGCCGGCTCCGAGGATGACATGGTGCGCAAAATCCGCATCGGCCAGCTCCATGCAGCAACCCTGTCAGCCATAGGCATGATGCAGATCGACGCCTCATACACGGCGCTGCAGCTGCCGGGCATGATGTCCACGTACGAGGAGCTCGACTATGTTCGCAGGCAGCTAGCTCCCCAGATAGAAAAACGCTTTGCCGACAAGGGCTTTGTGGTCGCCAACTACTGCGACCTGGGGCATATGTACTTTTTCACCGCAAAAAAAACCGGCTCCATCGCCGAGCTGCAGAAGAAAAAAATCTGCACCTTCGCCGGAGATCAGGCCAGCAAAGAAATATGGGCCAAGGCAGGCTTCAACGCGGTTGACGTCCCCATGAGCGAAATGATGACGGCCCTGCAGACCGGCCTCATCGACGGGTTCATGGATACCCCGGTATTTGCCCTGTCTCTCCAGATTTTTGCCAAAGCCCCGAACATGATCAATGTCAGCTATGGCATAGCCATTGGCGCCACCATCGTGCAGAAAAGCGTCTGGAATAAAATCGAGTCGGATCTGCAAAAGGCCTTTATAAAAGCTTCGCAGGACCTCGTGGCCCAGTCGCAGGCCGAGGTGCGCAGCATGGATGAGAAGGCCATTGCCGAAATGAAAAAATACGGCCTGCAGACGACCGAGGTTGCGCCTCAGGATGTCAAATCGTGGCTGGACCCGCTGCAGAAAATTTACCCGGAAATCCGCGAAAAGCTCATTCCAAAAGACATCTTTGACACAACCATCGAGCTTCGCAACCAGTACCGGGCAGGCAAAAAATAATAGTTTAATGCGCGCAGCGCACCCTACCATAAATAAATGTATTCCCATGGTACGACGCTTCATAAATTTCGGGAAATTCGCCTGGCGCAGGTTTGAAAATATTTCAACCGTCGCCGTCATGTCCGTCATGGTGGTGCTGCCGGTTCTGGAGGCAACGCTTCGCAAATTCTTCAGCCTCACCCTGCCGGGCGCCGCCGAATACGTTCGCCACGGCACGCTCTGGGTCGCTTTCATCGGCGCTGCCCTTGCCGCACGGGAGGGCGTTCATCTAAAAATGGCCTCCGGCGACTTCATCAAAAAAGAGCCCTTCAAAACAATCCTGTTCGTCTTTCAATCCTCTCTTGCCGTTGCCGTTTCAGCCGGTTTTGTCATCGCCTGCTTTGAGCTCATTTCAGCGGAGCGGGCAAACCTCATGAACGTGGCGCCGTTTCTACCAACCTGGATAGCCCAGATACCCATGCCCCTGTGCATGGCCATGGTAGCGGTAAGCTTCACGCGCAAGGCTGAAGGGTGGGCCAGCCGCATCACCGTTCTCGCGCTTGCCGGGGCCATGCTCTGCATCGGCTTTGTGCCCGAGGCAAACCGCGGGGCGCTGCTCATGCCCACGATCATCGTATTGCTGGCTGGGCTTCTGGCCGGCGCCCCGCTGTTTACCGTCTTCGGCGGGCTGGCGCTCTTTCTCTTCTTCATGGACGGCATACCCCTTGCCGCGGTTCCATCGGAGACCTACCGCGTGGTAGCATCACCCACGCTCCCGACAATACCGCTCTTCACCCTTGCTGGCTATATTCTTTCGGAAGGCGGGGCGTCAAAAAGGCTCGTCCACCTGTTTCATGCCCTATTCAGCTGGATGCCCGGCGGTGTGGCCGTCGCCACGGTGCTTGTCTGCGCGTTTTTCACCACGTTTACCGGCGCCTCGGGCGTAACGATTCTGGCTCTCGGCGGACTTCTGTTTCCCATGCTTGTGAAGGAAGCCTACCCGGAGCGGTTCTCTCTGGGGCTGGTGACAGCATCGGGCTCCATCGGGCTGCTCTTCCCGCCGTCGCTGCCCATCATCATCTACGGAGTGGTGGCGGCTATTCCTATCGACAGGATGTTCATCGCCTGCCTTATTCCCGGGCTGATGCTGGTAACGCTGGTGTCGGGCTTTGGAATCGGGCTGTCAAAATTCAAGCGTATCGCGTCAACACCTTTTCATTTCACAACTCTGCGGCGGGCAATCTCTGTTGCCAAGTGGGATTTGCTGCTGCCGGTAATCGTTATTGTGGGGATTTTCGGGGGATTAACAACCATTGTAGAGGCAGCTGCTTTAACCGTGCTCTACGCCATTATTCTTGAATGTTTTATTCACAAGACGCTGTCGTTCTCCGTGGGGCTTCCCCGCACCATGGTAAAATGCGGCGAAATCGTGGGCGGCGTGCTCATTATTCTGGGGTTTGCTTTCGGACTGACCAACTACCTGATCGATGCTGAAATTCCGGCGCTTCTGAAAACATGGGTGCAGGCAACGATCCATTCAAAGCTTCTCTTCCTCATCATTCTCAACCTGCTGCTCATCGTGGTGGCCTGCATGATGGATATCTTCAGCGCCATCGTGGTGGTGGTGCGCATCATGCTGCCCATTGCAACGGCCTACGGCATCGATCCGGTGCACCTGGGGGTCATGTTTCTCGTAAACCTGGAGCTAGGCTATCTCATGCCGCCCATGGGCCTGAACCTCTTCTTCTCGGCCTACCGGTTCGAGCGGCCGCTGACCGATGTCTACCGCGCGGTCGTCCCCTTCCTGATACTTGGCGCCATCATCGTGGCTCTGGTGACCTATATCCCCTGGCTGTCCCTGTGCCTCATCGGGAAATAGTTTTCTATCGGCGAAATATGATTTTACTAATAGATGGCGTGTAGGGCTGCGCCCCGAAAATAGTGGGCAAGGATGGCGTCGTAGCGGTAGCCCTGTGCAGCCATGGCCGCTGCCCCTATCTGGCAGAGGCCGACGCCGTGGCCCCAGCCAGCGCCGTGAAGGGTGAAGCTTGCGGGAATTCCGTCTTTCGCTCCTGAAGTTTCAACAATGAATGCCGAGCTGTACAGATGCGTAGGCGACAGCGCCCGGCGTATGGCAAGCTCTTTTGCAATAACCTTTTCGGCTTTTGTGCCGATTATTTTCAGCTTGTAAATACGGCCCGAATCGCCGCGGGCAAGGGGCATGAGGCTCATGATCGCACCGCAGTCGATGCCTGCCTTCTGTTTCAAGAGGCCCTGCAATTCATCCTGAGCAAGCGAGACGCTCCAGCGGAAAAACTGCTGCGTCTCGCAATCAAAGTCCGGAAGCACGCGGGCAAGAAGCGTGCGGTCCGTCACATTGCAAAAAGCCGGCGGGCTTGCAAGAATGAACTTTCGCGCCTCGGCCTCGCTGCTCGCGGGAGGCTTGAACCCTGCGCTGCCATGGGCGCAGTCGGCAACAGGGGAGAGATAGTCAAAATCCACATCCTGCCAGCAGGCGGAGAAGCGCTCGCTGATGCCGCCGCAGCATTTGGAAAACCGCGTGTCGCAGATTTTACCATCAAAAACGAGCACCTTGCCCCGCGTTTCGGCAAGGGCCTGCTGCGCAGCCCCATTCACCCGGCTCATGCCGTGATAGCGCTGGCAGTGGTCATCGTTGCAGACATCAAAATTTTTATGGGCGGCCGCATCGGTAAAGGCCGCGTCAGCAGGGGCTGCAGGCATGCGGGCTGCGCGCTTCAGCTCAAGCTGCGCCAGCAGCCAGCTGCGGGAGATGACGCAGTGGGCCTTTAAAAATTCAGGGTCGCTTTCCGGGCTCATCTCAGAACAGATCACCGCTTCCAGGTATGCTTCAAGCCCGATGCGGTTTACCACCGTGATGCCGCTCGTGCCGAAGGTGTCAAAAGCAATCTCGCCGCGAAAGCGCTGGCTTTGCAGCCGCTCCCAGTGAAAGTCCCTGCCGATGACTGCATTATGGAGGGTGAAGAAATTTTCAGAAGCCGCCGCCGGGACATACTGCAGCCGCGCCGACCGCTCAAGCTCTCTGCCCTGAGCATCCGACAGAACAATGCAGCCGCGGTCAAAAAAAGAACGGTAGCAGCCCGCGCGCACTACCCTGCCGCCAAGGCTGTAAACGCCCTGAAGCTCGAAATCAATCTGCCCTGCCCCTTCAATAAGGCCTACAGCAATAACCGGTTCGCAATCAAGCATCACGGCAATCCCTGTTCATTGAACTCCACATAGACTAAATCGGGGACAGCTGTCCCCGATTTGCTTGGATATATACGACAACCAGGTCTGGCTGTATGTTTCCAGCCGGCCTGCACAATCTTTTCTGTTATGAATCCTGTCAGGTATTTTCTAATGATCCTCCCGTATCGGAGGTAAGCCTCCTGAGCTTCATGGCATCCCCGATAATCTCAACATGCCCGCAGTTCTTGCACATAAAGGCTTTTGTCTGAATATCCCCGGTCTCAAGCGTGAGGAACTTGGATCCCTGCGGCCGAAATGAGGTCCGAATCGGGCTGTATACCGCGCCGTTTACCAGCGCTTCGCTTCCACACCGAATACATTTCATCGGAACCTCCTTTGGTTGGGTGATGCGTATGTGATCCTGATACGAAGGCGCCTTACGCTGCGGCAAGTATAGAAAAAAACACAGCCCGGTGTCAATGAATGATTACCCTCACTCTCTAACTGCAGGCACATCCGAAGGCATGAAGCAGGGCTACACACCACCTTTTTTTCCGTCTGCAAAAAAAGTTTGCATTCAGCACACCGCTGCTTTTATTCTCCTATGATCTTTACAAGAACTCGCTTTTTTCTCCGCCCGTCGAACTCACCGTAGAAAATCTGCTCCCACGGACCGAAATCAAGCTTACCTGCAGTTATTGCCACTACCACGTCCCTGCCCATGATTTGCCGCTTCAGATGCGCATCCCCGTTATCCTCACCTGTGCGGTTGTGCTGATACTGCGACACAGGCGCATGTGGCGCAAGATGCTCAAGCCATTGCTCATAATCCTGATGCAGGCCCGACTCGTCATCGTTAATAAACACAGAAGCGGTGATGTGCATCGCATTAACAAGGGCCAAGCCCTCCCGTATGCCGCTTTCCCGCAGGCATGCTTCCACCTCGCGGGTTATGTTGATAAAAGCGCGTCGCTTGCCCGTGCTGAACCAGAGTTCTTTGCGATAACTTTTCATGGCTGCTCCCGGCAAATGTATAGAGCATTTAACAAAATGTAGTAGCCATATGGTCACCGTGGAGTTTTTGGTGAAGCAGCCCGTGCGGTTCGAGCCATTGCGTAGTTTCTCACTTGGTGTATCTTGCGAGAATTTAGCACGGGCGAATGAACCAAAGAGTCCCCGATGCAAGCTGTTACAGAAGAAAGATACATGCTCTAGTCAGAACAGTCTCTTAAAAAGCCTGAATTCGCGATGGTTTTCCGAAGCCACGACTATTCCCGCTGCACCTGGGATCTCACTATGGCAGAGAAAATTTCATAGTAAAAAGGAAGCATGGAACAGGCGCGCTGCTCTCCGGAAGGAAGCCCTGCTGCGATTTTTTCGGTCAAGCACGCACCAGGAACTGTTCAGGAGCTGCCGACCTGAAGCGCATCCTTCACTGATACCTCGCCGAAACGCTCGAGCATTCCGGCAAGTGCAGGGCGCTCATTCTTGATCTGAGCCATATGATTAAAAATTGCCCCGCGCACGGTCATGGGCTCTGAAAACTCATTCACAAAGCCATGTATATCGTCGCCGGCGGTCAGGCCGAACAGATAGTCGATATCGCCGTCATCAAGCACATGCAGGCCGAAGCCCTGCGTGGAAAGCTTGATCTCTTCGGGATCATTGTACTCAAACGAATGTTTCCATGACCGGGCGTACGCATCAAGACCCGAGCCCGTTGCGAGCTGTTGCGCAATGGCATGGGCGGCCTGGTAGCCGTACATGATGGCGCCCTGCACATAGGTCTCGATAAATGCAGCGGCATCTCCCACAACGACCACATTCCCCTCCACAGGATGTATAAGGGGAGTGGCGAAGTTGAGCGCGGCTGCCCGTGTATCAATAATCCGTGCATGCTTGAACCAGGAAGCAAAATTGCCCTGGTTGATGAAATGGTCTAGCTCCTGTTTTGCCGAGGGCGTCGGAGGCCCGAGGGCGGGCACGCCCACGGTCAGCTCATACACCACCGTATCTTTGGCCCCGCTGTGCGGCTTTGGGCACATATATATCTGCCCTCTGCCGCCAAGGGTGTGCCCCTTGCCCATAAAGGTAACCCATGACTCGGGGTACGGACAGTCCACGCCTGCCATGTGGCAGGAGGCCACCATGAACCGTCCAAAAGCCGTGCGGCGTGTTTTATTCAGCCCCAGGCTTTCAACGATACTCGAGTTGACGCCATCGGCAGCCACGGCAATGCGGCTGACGGCAGCGCATTCACGGCCTCCGTATCGCAGTGTCACCGCGACACCATCCGCTGTATTTTCAGCCCTGAGGGCCTGCGTTTCGGGCATAATTTCTATAGTGCTGCATGCAGCCGCCTTTGCAAGCATGCCCTGCAGCAGAATCTCCTTCTCAAACGAAAGGGCAACATTGCCCTCAGGGCTTTTGCCGCTGATGATCAGCGTTTTGCCTCCTGCCGATACTTTGACGCTGCGCTTCAGCGCAATAATCGAGCCGCCGTACGGAATGGAAAATTTATTCTCGGCAAAATGAAAAGCGCCGCCGGCATAGGTCACCAGTTCCCGGTGAGTCCCCGGCTCGATAATTAAATTGGCGCAGCAGGCCCGGTAAACCCGCGCAATGTCCTTTTTCATATCGACAAGCAGGACGCGTGCACCTCTCTCACCCAACACCTGCGCCGTCATAAGGCCTGCGGGTCCGGCGCCGGCAATGATCACATCGTATTTTTTTTGCATGATTGCCATCTCTGCAGCGTACATTTTTGAACATGGAGTTGAAGCGCCTGTCCGGCAGCACTACGCCAATCCAAAATCACTTTCCCGGGGCTTCAACACCGCACACCTGAGCGCATGTGCCGCAATCCGTACAGGCTGCTTCATCAATCCGCGCCCGGTCATCAATGAAGCTGATGGCCTCAACCGGACACAGGTTGACGCAGCCTCCGCAGCCCGCGCATTTTTTTGCATCTATTTTCA
This sequence comes from Deltaproteobacteria bacterium, assembly GCA_016932595.1. Lineage (GTDB taxonomy): Bacteria > Desulfobacterota > WTBG01 > CAIYCZ01 > CAIRTM01 > CAIWCT01. The sequence goes on along the minus strand of JAFGCP010000082.1, from coordinate 10,594 downwards.
TGAGAAACTCACTCCTTTGGCGGGAAAGGCTCAAGCATATGCGTCCTGCCGGCATAATTGCAGCCGGCCGTTGCGGCCAGGGCCACACTGCCTGCCACAAGCACTGCCGCGGTCATGCCGCTTGCCATCTGCACCGCAAGAAGCGAGATCGTTCCGCCAATGCAAATGCTGCTCGCCAGCGCTCCCAGCAAACAGGCACAACCGCAATGTGCAGAGAACAAACGGGTAGCGACAAAAACAAAAAAAGCAGCCGTGCAGGGAGCAAACACGTACAGCAGGCTCAGCGAGGGAGTGAGGCAGCCGTCGCACTGAAGGATAATGCCGAATGCCTCATAAAAAAAGCGGTCGATATGCGGCCACAGACAAGCGTAAAAAAAACCGCCGGCAACCGATCCTGCGGCGGCGGCAAGAAACTGCACAACTGGTTTTTTCATGCTATAACTCCTCAGCGGCGCCCAAATCCGGGGGGCTCAAAAGCGTCAGCCGGACTAAAAAAAACGCCATGCCCGCATATATAAAGCTCGACTTGATTAAAAAAAACGGGCCGGGCTGAAAGCCTACTTGCTCTTTTTCTCTAAACGCTCAGCAAAAGACTTGCTGAAAACCGCACAGACATTTTCGAGCGATTTGAGCAGCAAATCGCGCTCCTTTTCACTGATATGCGCGAAAATATCCTCGGCTACCTTATGGCGCTGCTGAAGAAAACCATTGCGGATCTCTTTGCCCCTGGGTGTGAGCGTCACAAAAACCTTGCGCCGGTCCTCCTGTCCGCGCTCACGCTCCACAATGCCTTCATGCTCAAGTCCGTCGACAATCATGGTCATATTGGGGAACTTCACGCCGAGATTTATGGCAAATTCCTTCATGGTGATGCAGTCTTTGTCGCGAAAGGCATACAGGGCCTTGAGCTGCGACAGTTTCAAATCAGACTGCAGCGGTATATTGCCTTCCATGATCGACTGGGTATACACGCGACTGAAATCACGCAAAAACGACAGGTACTTAAAAAGCTTATCTTCCATACTGCTCTCCTTAGTAATGCCTCACAGGACAATGTTAAATATATGTTGGCTTGCGCCGTATTTATTTGCTCAACCGCTGCGCATCGCAGGCTGCATGTTCTGCAGCGCCAGTTCAGGTCTTAAAAATCTCATCATCTGTGCATGCTGCGACCGCTCGAAGCATACTGCAAAACAAGACGGACAAACCATTGCTTAACATACTAATTATTATACAGAAGAATGCTTATTAAATCAATATATCTCCATATTTGTTTAAAATTTTATTAAGCATAATTGTTATATTTTAACATAATCTTCCTTTTTCCGTGTTTTTAAGCAGGCTGGCTGCAAAAAAAATTTATCCAGCAGACAGGAAATAATTTGTAAAAGTCCCCCCATGCTATTCTGAACACAGCCAATGATTTCATCCCGCACAACAGCAATATTTTCTTCACGGCGTTCAAAATGGCGAAGCCGGCACTTTTTTCTGATGGCAAAAAAATCAGATTCTTTTTTTCAGGATTGCGGGGAATTTTGCTCTCAGGATGAGCACAAGAAGAATCACCGAAAACGCAGCGGGGAAAAACCCTCCTCCTTCATGATGCTCGGCGCTGATCCAGCCGGTGATGCTCAGGGAGGCCATGCTGTACAGGGTGTTGACGGCCATACCCAACAGCAGCGCCACTGAAGCAATTACCGCCACATAGACGGCAGCAATACGCTTGCCTAAAATTTTTGCCACGAGCAGAATCGTGGCTGCATTCGTTGCAGGCCCCGCAAGCAGGAAAACAAGGGCCGCGCCCGGAGAAAGGCCTTTGAGCGCCAGGGCGGCAACGATGGGCGTTGATGCCGTGGCACAGACATACAGCGGTATGCCAACCAGCAGCATAACCAGCATGGGTCGTATGCCGCCGCCCAGGTTCTGCTCGATAAAGCCGGGCGGCACAAGAGCTGAAATCATGCCTGCAATGAGAATACCGAAAAGCAGCGAAGGCCCCATGTCTGCCAGCAGGCCCCCGAAAGCGAAAGCAAGCCCAGAGCGCATGCGCTCCAGCAGTGAATGGCTATGATTGCAGGCACGGGTATGCTCGCCATCATGAGCGCCTTCCGCTTCACAGCAGCAGGCACAGGCAGGTTCGGGGACTGCTCCATTTTGTTTATGCTCGGGAACGAAATTCACAATAATACCCGCAACAGTGGCCGTAATGAATGCCGCAAGCGGCCGCACAACTGTCATGAGGGGATCAAGCAGCGCCCATGTTACTGCGATGGAATCAACGCCCGACTCGGGCGTTGATATGAGAAAGGCCGCGGTAGGGCCCTTGCCCGCTCCCTGTTTGCGCAGGCCCATGGCTACGGGCATGACGCCGCAGGAGCAGATTGGCATGGGCACACCGATAAGGGATGCCTTTATAACCGAGGTTATATTGTTCTTTCCGAGATGCTTGAGCACAAAATCATCCGGCATGAAAGCCCGCAGCAGCCCCGCCATAAAAATGCCGAACAGGCAGTAGCCTGCAGATTCGTTGAGCACCAGCCAGCTTTCCTGTAGTATAGTGATCAGCAGTTCTATCATATACTTTTATCTCCGGACCCGGCGTCTGAATCATGGTTCCCGAAGCCCGGCATCTCTCCTGCGCATTCTCTTTTTTTCCTTCCGAATTCCGGCTCCTGACTTCTGGGTTCTTTCTTTCACACTCACCCCCCCTGCACATGCTCAAGGCCCTGGTCAAACAGGGTCTTCACATGGTCATCATCAAGGCTGTAATACACCACCTTGCCGTCTTTGCGGTATTTCACCAGCCGTGCCGAGCGTAAAAGCCGCAATTGATGAGAAACCGCCGACTGGTTCAGATCAAGCGCAGCCGCAAGATCGCACACGCAGAGCTCTTGAATCGACAGGGCCTGCAGCATGCGCACACGCGTCACATCTCCCAGAACTTTAAAAATGCCTGCAAGGCCGGCGCAGTCGGCTTCCGAGGCCATAGCCCGGCGGGTCCGGGCTATCTTCCCGGGATTGATGCACTTGACCTGACAGATATCCTGATTTTTGATTACCATGAATTCACTGAATATATGATCATATGTTCATATTTAGCATGCCGCCGGCTGTGAGTCAAGAGAAACGCACAAAAAAAGTGCTGGCCTGTCTGTGCTCCCGGGAAATTCAATCCGGGCGCCGCACCAATCGAACAGACCCGTTCACGCCTGATTGATAGATGCCCTGCAGGATGTTCATGCACGCCTGCAAGGCGCATGCCCTGGCGTTTTTTGGGGTGAAGCAGCAGGCAGCCACCCCGTTTTTCAGGCAGTTTACTACAGGACACAGCTCAGGGCTGCGGTTCAGCTGACTGGAATAAATAGAAATTTATTATTGACAAATTGAACAATCATGGCACTTAGTAGATTAGTGTTTTTACCATTCTGCGTACCCGGTTTTCAGGTTGTTCAAAACGAGCAGCGTATTTCACATAGGAGGTGACAATGAAGGAATTGAAAAGTCTCCTGGCAGGTTTAGCATTTCTTTTTACGGCAAGCACTGCCAATGCTATCGTTATCACAAATGCTTTCATGACCGATGCCGAGCCATCCAGCTGCGATCCTGCGCGTCTTCGCGTCGTGAATACGTATTATGAAAATAAAAAGCAGGCTTGTTTTTTTGTTTCTTTTGATGATTCTTTTATTGGGGATACATACAAAACAAAGTGGTACCATGAGGGGATGCTCTATATAGACGGGGACACTGACACGGTGAACTCGACAAATCTTGAGTGCATGAGCAGAACCATGAAAATATTCGGAACAGAAACAATGAATATGCCCGGCCAGTGGCAGGTAGAGTTTTATTACAACAATGAACTGCTTTTACAGTGGAGCTTTGAGATTAAAGAGAGGTGCGCGGCGCGGACCGCCCTGAGCGAAGACAGCGGGAGCCTGAATGCGCTCCGCACTTTCAGAGATCAAGTCCTAAACAAAACCCGATTCGGCCAAAAAGCGGTGGATTTGTTTTATGAGTATTCTCCGGCCCTGGCCAAAGCCATGGACGACAGCCCCGCACTGAAGGCCGGTGTCAGGACACTTCTCAAAACCTGCGCCACGGTAATCCAGAGGTTGAATTAGCCCGGCCAGCTTTTGAGGCGCTGAAGCGAATGTTCAAAACATCTAAGGGGGATCGATTGTTTCCCCCTTTTTTTGTTTTAAGGCACAAAAATACAACAAACACATACAATCAAATGCAGGCTTTTCTGTCAGGCTGTAGAGATACCAGGAATATGAAATGCAGTTTTCATGGCGGCGCAGCGTTTCGCCTGGCCGCCATTTTTTATGCTGGAGAAAGTTAAAGGCCTGCTGTATACATCTTGGCGAACACCTCAGTGCACATCCCCGCACAGGAGCCATAAAAAATGGAGGACCGCAAACAGACAAAAACCCTGGGCGATACCGGGGACAAAGCCGTGCTGTCCCAGGATGAAAAAAACTGGGGCATGTTCTGCCATGTGGCTGTGTTTGCCGGGTGCATAGTGCCGCTGGGTAATATTATCGGGCCTCTGGTTATCTGGCTGATAAAAAAAGACCAGTACGGCTTTGTCGACTATAATGCCCGGCAGGCCATGAACTTCCAGCTAACATTCCTCATCGCCATGCTGGCAGGCCTGCTGCTGTCCTTCGTGCTGATCGGCATTCTTATGATGATAGGCTTTGGCATCTTCGCCCTGGTGGCGACAATAAAGGCAATCGTGGCATCCAGCCGGGGCGAATATTACAACTACCCCTGGAGCATACAGTTCATTCGGTGATTGGCCCCTGCTACTGCCTGCAGGCAAAGGCGGGAGACTAAAACGGCCATATCCGGGGAATAAGGCCAATGGCCAGTACGCCGACAGCGAGGCTCATGGGTATGCCGATTTTCATATAATCGGTAAAGCGGTAGCCTCCGGGGCCGTATACCATAAGGTTTGTCTGGTAGCCGATGGGGGTTATGAAGCTTGCGCTTGCGGCAACCATGACCGCAAATACAAAAGGCTCATAACTGACACCCAGGCGATGGGCTGTTGCAAGAGCAGGAGGAATCATGACCGCTGCTGCGGCAGTATTGGTGACTACTTCGGTGCAGATAACCGTGGCAATATAGATGAGCGCCATGGCCCGCCAGGGATTATCGCCCCCGAGGCTCACGGCATAGCCTGCGAGCACGTCAGCAGCGCCGCTTGCAACCATGGCTTCGCCCAGGCCGACGGCAGCGGCTATGGCAAGGAGTATCCCCGTGTCAAGCGATGCGCGGGCATCGTTCCATGAGATCACCCGCAGGCCGATGAGCAGAAAGGCCGCAGCCAGGGAAGCCTGGAACATGGTGAGCACCTCGCAGGCCGCAAGAGCTATCATGGCAATGAATATGGCCATGGTCACGCGCACATGGCGGGGCTCGGTAGGGGCAAGCTCGGGCCGGTCGGTGACAACGTAAAACTCCGGATTGAAGCGATGCTGCCAGATAAACCCCGGCGCAGCCTCGACGAGCAGCGAGTCGCCGGCCTGGAGCCTCCAGCCCTTGAGGCCCTGCCGCTCCACGCGCTCGCCATGGCGAGCAACAGCAATGACCGCGGCATTGTAGCGGCGGCGGAAGCTGCCGTCGCCGACCGAATGCCCCACCAGCGGGCAGGTGTGACTGACGACGATTTCTACCTGGCGCCTGCGCCGCTCCGGCTCATCAGGTCCGAACTGATGGTCACGGGCGCTGCGCAGGCCCGGTATCCCCTGGGCTTCGATGATATGCCCTGCCTCGCCGGCAATAACAAGCCGGTCGCCTGCCTGCAGCATCTCTCCGCCATGGGGCGCCGGGATAATAGTTTCTCCGCGCTCAATTTCAACCGGAAACAGCCGCTGAAAAGCAGAAACGCGTATTTCATCAATGCGCTTTCCTGCCAGGGGGCCGTCAGGCTCGACGATAAATTCCGAGGTAAAAGAACGAGGGTCTTCTCCCAGCAGATCCTCGGGCTTTCGGCGGGGAAGCAGCCGGCTGAGAGCAAAAATAAGCAAAAGGCCGGCAGCACAAATTGGCAGGCCGACTTTGCCGATCTCGAAAAAGCCGGGAACGGGGAGCCCTGCGGTTTTCACCATGCCGGCCACGACAAGGTTGGTGCTTGTGCCAATGATGGTGCAGAGCCCGCCGAGAATGGTTGCATAGCTGAGCGGTATGAGCATGAGGGAGGCTGGCAGCTGTACCGAACGGCACCAGCTGCGCACCACCGGCAGCAGCATGGCCACAATGGGGGTATTGTTGAAAAACGCACTCGCCCCCGCCATGGGTATGAGCAGCCGCACCTGCGCAGACAGCATCTTTCTCGTCGTTCCGAACAGCAGCCGTATGGCTGTTTCCATGATGCCGCTGCGGCGAACACCTTCGGCTACAATAAACAGCAGGGCAACCGTGTGCATGCCCTGATTGGCAAAACCGCTCAGCGCCCGCGAAGGATCAATGACACCAAGCAGCATGAGGAGGCCGAGCGCGCCGAACAGGGCGAGCTCTGCACGGATAAGCCCAGCGGCCATAACGGCCAGGGCGCCAACAATACAGGCGATGGTGATAAGGGCGGCAGCGGTCATAAAAGGCCTGTGCACCTTGAAGTAACTAACAACACATATTCGGATAGTGTATGCCTGAATTGGAAAAACACTAGGCCATCAGGGCACTGGTGTCAACTTAAAACAGCCTTTCGCTGCCGGGCTGCGCTGAGGCCGCCGAGATAGAGCTGGCGCTTCTCACGGGGAAACCGTTCGATGGCATAGCGCAGCATGGTGCGGGGCATGCGGCTGCAGTGGACTCGCAGAAAAATCTCTTCAGCTTCGCGGTCGCGCTTGCCCACCTCCCGCAGCATCCAGCCAACAGCCTTATGAATCAAATCATGTTTGTCATCAAGAAGCATGGCGGCAAGCTCAAGCGTATCCTCAAACTGTCCCCGCCGGATACAATAAAATGTGGCGACAATGGCTATGCGCCGCTCCCACAGCAGACCTGAGAGCGCCAGGCGCCGCAGCGGTGCCCGGTTCCGGTCAAACAGGTATGCCCCGACAATATGGGGTGCGGTTGCGTCCACAAGGTCCCAGTTATTGATGAAGCGCGTATTGGCAAGGTACAGCCGGTAAATCCGCCTCCTGAGTTCAGGCCCGCCTTTTTCAAAGGCTGCCACAAGAAAAAGCAGCCCGAGCATGCGGTCTTCATGATGCGGCGCATGCAGCAGTTTTTCCGCATCGGCAAGGGGCAGGCCGGGATATTTTTTCACGATTTGCCGGAGCACCGGCACCTTGATCCCGCGAAACACATCCCCTTCCCCGTACTGGCCCGGCCCGGTCTTGAAAAACCCCCGCAGCACCTCGGCCTGCTCCGGATCGGCAAGCTGTGCGAGATCATGGATAATTTTCTTAAACATATATTGACAGGAACTCGCTTTGAGATGGACAGAATATAAATTAAGGGGGGTTGTGTGTCAATGTAAATACGGGCTCAAGATGCGGGCAGTGCTTCCTGTATGCACAATTCAAGCTTTAAATCCGTGACAAAACAGTATTGATCAAAAATAGACGTGGAAACAAAGCAGCGATGTTGATTCATACTGTTTGAAAGAATCTTTTCCTGAAAGCTCAAGAGACAGGGCTGTATTGGTGGTTATTGAAGCCTGATTTATTAGTTTCCATGCAACACCGGCATGGCTGTCCCCCGGCATAAAATACATAGGCCGAATAAACAGATTGGTTTTATATCTGCTTGAGAATTCTTTTAAAAGCCCTGCTGAAGCCCCCAGACCAAGGGTAAAAGAATCATGTATCCTTCCGCTCACATCAAGTTCCCCGTCAGCCGTTATATAAAAGGCGCCAAAAAAATCATGCTTCCAGGCATAACCGCCACCGCCGGCCAATTGATAAAAAAGGGCCCGCTTTCGTCCGGGTAACATCTGACGGTAAAAACCGGTGCTTACTTTCCATGAAACAGGTTTAAAAAACCTGTCCCTATCCGAAATTGAAATAATGTTGAGAATATCAAATTTTTCCAGCCGCAGCCTTGTATCGGACGAAAAATAGCGCAGGGCCAGATTCATAAAATCAATCTGAGCGCCTTTGACATATCCCCGGTCATTAGAAAGAAGATCATGATATGCCGGTCGTATTCTTATCTCCTGAAAAAACTCATCATGGCGTCTGTCACGACTGTTTAACACGCCAAGCCCCACACCCAGTCTGTTCGGCTTATGTCCCTTTTCAGGACGAACCGGGACCTGGATATTGCCCAAATATGAATCATTGTTTTTAATTGTGCTTCGTGTTTTTGAGGCGCTTAAAAAAACATCAAAGTATTTTTCCTTTGTGAGCTCTTTCCGCGAGTACCTGTATTGCGAGTATTCCATTACCAGATCAAGAACGTTTGCTTTTTCCGCCTGCGTAAAATCCTTTTTTAAAACATCGTCTGAGCGGACAGCGCCGTCATATATTTGAAGCGCAATGTCCTGCTCTTCCTCCCCGGCGGCGGAAATAAGATATTTTATCTTTGTTGATTTTGACGGCCGGTAGATCACCTCTTCTATGAGGTTTTTTTGCATCATCAGCCTGATGGTATCAATCGGCATCACCCAGAGACTTAAATCGTCGGTAAGCTTTAAGCTCGGCCGTGCGGCATCAAGCAAAAACAGCAGCGTATATGCGCAGTTTTCATCAAAGAAAAAATAGTCTGAATAAATACCCTGCAGCTCCCACAGGTGCAGCAGCATTAAATATATTTCATCGTCCGTGAGGTTAAGCTGGTATTCCCAAATATCCCGGTGATCAATATCACCGTATTGTTTTACCTTCTGATAATAGGGAAGAATTGAAAAATAGCCCTCGTAGATACCGAAAATGCCCTTAAACGCATAAAGAAGGCCATTCTTATCATGTGCTTGTGCTGCATAGCTGACAGCATGCGAGAGGAGAAGGCTTTTTTCAGCAGAATCGATCCGAATCAGCGTATGCCCAAACATTGAGGAAGGGCTATTAATATGAGCTGTTGGAAATATCAGCGCTGCAGAGTCCGGCTTGATCTGCTTAAGAATGGTATCAAAGGCCTCGCAACCGTCAGAGGTACGTTCTGGTGCATCAAAGTTCAGCTTTTTTTTCAGCCAGAAATAGCGTGCTGTAAAACGGCAAAGCACTTCTTTTGCTTTTTCTTCATCTTCCTGAAAAAAAGCGCGAAGCGTTGCTTCAAGTTCAGCAAGCGGATTATGCTTCCCCTTTTCAGAAAGAAAAAAATCAGGGTCATCGATTTTGCTCTCAAAACCTGAAATTCCCTGTTTATAGTGAAGCAAAATAAGCCAGTACTCGTCTTCATGGAGTTTTTCAGCTATGGCCTGCTCCACCAGAAGGTCAACCAGGGAACCCTCTCGGGGAAAGCAAACAGCCGACATAAGGAAAACCAGCGTAAAAAAAAAGGAAGATACGAAACGTCGCCCGTATCTTCCTTGTATAGCCGTTACTGCCAAGCTCTTAATCATACTACATAAGGCTTGCAATATTCTCAATCACATCCGCATGACTGACAGAGGCATCAGGGAAAACTTTCAAAAAATTATCCTGGAGCATCTGCGAAAATTCAACGCGATTGGACTCAGGAACATCCATGAGCCCTGCCAGAGTATCCAGATACTCACCCTTGCCCATGGCCGCGTCCTTGGCTATATTATCCATATTTTCGGCAACAAAGATATTCAGCTCTTCATTGGATGCAAAATGTGTCGGTTGTTTACACTCAGATGTCCCTGAACTGATGCCAAAAGTCTGTGAGCCGAAGCTGCCGTTTGTAGTTGACGCAAGAATCTGCTGGACAAAGCCGGACTTCCCTTCGAAAAGCATTGAGCCCAGTCCGCAACCACAGTTGTCCCTTGGTGGGGCAGCAAAAACAGCCCCGGAAACTGTTAGCAATAGTACCAAACTGGTCAGCAGAACTTTTTTCATTTTACATCCTCCTGTAAGCAGTTAGTATTGTGTAGTAAATCGCTTTGCTGCAAACAAAACTTAAAACAGACCTGCTTCCATGTCAAGATAAATGATATAAAACAGGATTGAGGCTCTGCTTACCAGGCAATTGACTTCTCCCCCAGAAGTTACCTCACTTTAAGAATCACTCCACCCGTGCGTATACCTGAAAACCTTTACCTTCTCAATTGCTAGGACCTCGCTTTAGGATGGAGAGAATATACGACGAGGATGATGATGTGTCAATGTAACTTATGGGCGCAAGATACGGGCAGGGCTTCCGGGCGAAAAATGTGCGGCGGGCGGCCTCATATGTGGTGTTATGTCAACCGCAAAGGCTGCTTTTGTGCGCACCTTGATTGTTTTGCAGGGGTCCAAAATTTTGAACCCCTGCAATGTGCCCATCAAATATAGACTTCAAAGGAGTAATCGGGATCAACATTGTCATATGTGGGGATTTGTTCTGCCGCACAATAGTCCGATGGTGGCAAGTTGATCTCAGGCGGGGCATAAAAACTTTCAGAAAATTTAAAAGCAGCCCATAAGCCAGACTGAGGGAATCATCACGAAAAAGAGAAGTCGCTCCCCCCCCCCCC
>JAFGCP010000081.1 GCA_016932595.1 Deltaproteobacteria bacterium | reverse complement strand
TTTTTCCCCGACCCGGAGAACTGGCCCGAAGAGCTCTGGGGCATAGAAGACCCCCGCATCACCTACCTGCCTGAGCTCGACACCTATGCCGTGGTCTATACATCCTATTCGCGGGGCGGGCCGGGTGTATCGCTGGCGCTTACAAAGGACTTTAAAACATTCGAGCGCTACGGCTCCATCATGTCGCCCGAGGACAAGGATGCGGCGATGCTGCCCCATCGCATCGGCGGGTGCTGGGCGCTGTTTCACCGGCCCGTCACGAGCATCGGAGCCCATATATGGATATCGTATTCGCCCGACCTGCGGCACTGGGGCAGCCATAAAATGATTCTTGAGGCGCGGCGCGGCGCCTGGTGGGACGCCAACAAAATAGGCCTTTCGCCCCCGCCGATTCTGACGCCGGAAGGCTGGCTCGTGATCTATCACGGCGTCAGGGAAACCGCATCAGGCTCGCTGTACCGCCTCGGCCTTGCCCTGTTTGACGAGCAGACGCCCGAGCTGTGCCTGCTGCGCGGAACCGAATGGTTTTTCGGCCCGGAGGAAGACTATGAGCTGTCGGGCGATGTGGGCAGCGTTGTTTTCCCCTGCGGCTATACGATAGCCCCTGACGGCGACACGCTCAGGCTCTATTATGGCGCGGCCGATACCTGCATTGCGTTTGCAACCGCAAGCATCAGGGAGATGCTTGCCTGGCTGCATCAGTACGGGCAGCGTTCTGAACGGCCGGGGGGCCATCCTTCGGACTAGGAAGGCCTCAGGGCAACTGTTCATTCCGTGGCATCTCCCTGCCTGGCGCTTATCGGCCACCGGCGCCTGCCTTGTGGACAGCCCTTTTCCTGCGCGTTCCCCCATTTATTTTATGTGCAATAAAAAAATTTACCGGCCAGTGGTGTTGATCCGGCATTGATCGCAGGAATTGTATTGAAACGCCGCCGTCTTTGGCTTATGCTTTTTGCGGCTGCTTTGAGCATGCGCATTCCGGAAAGACCGGCAGCGCAGTGCTTCTGCAGGTGCATCTGCAACCAATGAGTCTCTGCATATTTTCAATGTACAGACAGAAGGCATCATGGAGCCTGAGAAAAACAGCAACTCTTTACCCCAGAGCGTCACCCTGCTTGAAGAGCAGCTTGAAAAGCTCAAGGAGGAAAACCTGCGTCTGCGCGATGAAAATAAGCGGCTGGAGGATAGAGCAGCGAGTAAAAAAAATGACGGCCTTCTGCAGGAATCCCATGAAAATCTGGAGAAGCTGGTGCAGGAGCGCACCGCTGCACTTGAAGATGCCAATATGGCATTGCGGGTGCTTCTGAAAAAACGGGATGAGGATAAAAAGCAGCTTGAAGAAACGATGATATCCAATATCCAGGAGCTTGTGCTGCCCCATCTTGACAGGCTCAAAAGCTGTGGCCTGACGGGCAGGGCGCTGGTATCTCTGGGGACCCTTTCTGAAAATCTTGCGCAGATTACCAAGCCATTGCTCATGGGCAAGTCTCTCGGGCATTTGAAGCTTACGTCTTCAGAGCTTAAAATCGCCAGTCTTATAAAGCAGCAAAAATCCACCAGGGACATTGCGGTCATGACCGGGCTTTCACCCCGTACAATCGAACGGCACCGGGATAATATTCGAAAGAAATTAGGTCTCAGCAATAAAGGCATTAATCTTACCACCTATCTCCTGTCTTTAGAATAACTCCTTGTTTTAACTTTTATTTTTTATGCCACCCCTTTTATTCCCCTGAGGCCCCGGCTCTCTGCGCTTGCGATCCTGGAAGGGTTTTGATCAAAAAAACATTTTATTATTTTCCGTTAATACCCAAATTTATGGGTATTAATATGGTTTTAGTCTGGTATTGTTTTGATAAATTTCTATGGCACAATAACAGGTAAGCAGCTCATGAAAAGGGATTACGTTTATTAATCTCAAACCGAGTTATTTTTCCAGACATCTGAAAGGGGGTGAATTGTAAACAGCGCCGTCCATTTTTGCTCCAGGGTAAAAAATTCAATAATACATATTTTACAACAGGAGAGAGAAATGAAAAAAAGTTTATCAGTACTTATTGTGACATGCGCTTTTATTATCACCGGAACACTTGCTTATGGCTCAGCTCCCCCGCCAAGCCCTCCGTCAGCACCCACGACGGGCTACGGCTCACCGGCAAAATATATCTGCAACAGCCTGTATAATGGCGGCGCCATTGATCACAACAATGCCATCGACTTCGGCGACACCAATGCCGGCACACGCTGCTGGGTCTATATTCCTTCAACCCTTAAAAATGGCACGACCGCTCCCGTTGTCATTTATCTGCACGGCTTTATGGCCATTGTGCCCCCGATTTATGCCGGACAGATCAAGCATCTGGTGCGCCAGGGCTATATAGTAATCTTTCCCGAGTACAACCTTGGCGGTTTCACCGGTATGTTCAACGACACAAATCAGTATGATCAGCTGGCACGGGCCGTTGATGCCGTTGACGCAGCCCTCGATCTTCCCGCGGTTGCATCCCGGGCCGACATGGGCACTATCTATCTTGCCTCCCACTCAAACGGCGGCAACCTGAGCATGGGCTGGGTTGATGCCGGCGGCGTGTCCGTAAAGGCCATGATCATGCAGCATCCCTGTATTTCCAATGAAGCAATTCCCGCATTCGTGCGCACGCTGTTTCTTGGCGATATGGTCGAGATCGATGCTCCCTCGCATGGCCCCTCAATCACCTGCCCGGTTATCGTCATCGGCGGTGTTGATGACACCATTGCCAAGCCCGTGCAGTTAAATACCATTATGAATTCGCTGCCCAATGCGGCAAGCAAGGTTCAGTATATGTATGCTACCGATGAACATGGCGACCCGATCCTTGAGTCGGATCACATGGTGCCTGCGCAGGATGACGGGGTTTTGCCCGGTTTCATCCTTGACCTTATGAGCGGTATGGGCTTCAGCGCTTTCGAAGAAAACTCCGATGACTTCCGCATTCACTATGCGGCTGTTGATGCCGCCCTTGACGGCAAAATCCGCGTGACCTTTGACCGGGGCAAGTGGAGCGACGGCGTGTCGGTAAGCCCGGTTGTCAATTGCTATGATCCGACCGTGACCGGCGTCATGCTGTATGAGAATTGCGATTACAATGCCGGCACAGGCGGCTACGCAGTGCAGCTCACAAAGGGTTCGTATAATCTTGGCGGTCTTGGGCCCCGCGGTTTTTCCAACGACACCCTGTCGTCGATCAGGATTCCAGCCGGCTGGAAGGTGACCCTGTACAAAGATGACAATTTTAAGGGAACTACAAAGGTTTTGACGGCAGACAGCAGTTGCCTTGTCGGCATCGGTTTCAATGATGTCGTATCATCCATAAAGGTTGAATAGCAGCCGGCAATGCCGGGCTGAAAACCTGATTGCTGATGTAAAAAAAACCAGGGAGGCACACCGGCCCATCCCTGGTTTTTTTTGCCGGCGGAGAAGCCGGTGCATTGTGCGGAATTATCAGATGTGAAGAAGTCATTGCCGGTTCCCTTGCACCGGTTTATAATAGGCATAGTACATGCACTGCATCTTTTGTTTTAAGGCCTGCCAATGGAGTGGTTTAAAAAAAATATTGCCGCCAATCATGTGGCGCAGCTGTCCGACCTTCTTGAGGAAGGGCTTTTTTTTATTGATGCAGAAGCGCGGATTCTGAAAACAAATGCCGCGTTCAGAAAAAAGCTCGGCTATGACGAGGCCGATGTCGACGGCATATCCATGCTGGACATATTCGCCCACAAGGAGAGCCTGGCCGGAGGCAGCCCGGAAAAACAAAACAATATTCTTTCCTTCAAGTTTTATTATTTTGATTTGGCCGCCAGGCAGCCCCTGCCCCTGACCCTTCTGGATAAGGCAGGCGGAAAGGTTCCCGTGCTCCTGCGGGCTGTCATTTTTGACCACCATGACCGGCGGAATCTCTATGGTCTGGGTATTGCAAGCTGGGAAAAGTCGTCTGCCGAGAATGACGGCCAAAACGATGCCGCCCGGGAAGCAGGGCGCCTGTGGGAGCTGGAACAGAACTACCGGAATGTTTTGAAAAGCTCGGGCGATGCCATTGTCATAACGGATTTCAACGGATGGATCGTCGATGTCAATGATGCCTTCCTGGCTATGGTCGGCTATGACAGGCCGGCAGAGGTTGAAGGCAAATATTTGCTTGAATTCGTTCCTATGGTGGAGGGTGATTTTCCCTGCAGCACGGGCGAGATCATTACCATCACCAAGCCCTGGCAGGACAGGCATGTGGCCTCTATCGACACGCTTTTCGAAACGGGGATGGTGAAGTTCGAGAGCTATGTCGTGCACAGAGACGGCACGCATGTTACCATCGATGCAACCATGTCGATGCTGAAAGATCAAAAGGGCGAGCGGCGCGGCACGGTGGCGATTTTTAAAGACATTACCGAGAGAATTAAAACACAGCAGGAGGTACTGCGTTCGAAAGTATTCCTGGAAAACGTCTTTGACACAACGGGCGACGGCATTTATGTAACCGACAGCCTTGGCCATATCATCAAGACCAACAGCGCATTCCGCGCCTTTACCGGCTATACCGAGGAAGAGCTTACCGGCAAATATGCCGTTGAACTTCTGCCTGACGGGAGCCATGACGATGTGAGTCAGGAAGGCTTTGACAGGATGTTCGGGAACGGGTATTTCAGCCAGTACGAAGATGTCTGGCAGAAAAAAGACGGCACCCTTTACCCTGTTGAGGCAAAGCTGGCTGTCCTTTTCAACAGCAGGGGCGAGTATGACGGGCTTGTGGGCTCGCTGCGGGATATTTCCGAGCGCAAGCAGGCTGAAAAAGCGCTGCTGGGAGCTAAGCTGTTTCTTGAAAACGTGTTTGCCACTGCCAGCGACGGGATTTATGTGACGGATGAAAAGGGACATTATCGCCTGGTCAATCAGGCCTTCTGCAATATGACCGGGTATGCCCGGGATGAGCTTATTGGCCAGGATGCCTCCATGGTGCTTGCTGCACTCCGGGGCGGGCCCGACGTCGCGGCCCTTGAAGGCGCTGATGCGGACGCAAGTCTCAGCCGTTTCCAAACCACATGGCAGCGCAAGGACGGCACGGTTTTTTCCGTCGAATCCCGTATTGCCATGCTGGAAACCCCCGGCGGCGAGTATGCCGGGAATGTGGGAACGGTACGTGATATAACCGGGCGCAAGCGCATGGAAGAGGAGCTGCGCCGCTCCCATGAAGATCTTGAGCGCAAGGTCCGGGAGAGAACCGAAAGCCTTGCAGAGATTAACGCGGCTCTGCGCGTGCTTTTGAACAAGCGGGATGAGGATAAAAAAGCCCTTGAGGACAGCATGCTGCAAAATGTCAATGGCCTGATTATGCCCTACCTTGAAAAGCTCAAGGCATGCAGGCTGGATGAGCGGCAGAAAATCTATGTAGATATCATGGAGAAAAATTTTAATGACCTGATAGCGCCTTTTTTAAGAAGCGAGTGCAACCTGCGGTTTACCCCCATGGAAATACAGGTTGCCAATCTTGTCAGGCAGGGTAAATCGACCAAGGAAATTTCCGCCATTCTCAGCATCTGCGAGAAAACAGTCTCCTTCCACCGCGACAAAATAAGAAACAAGATAGGGCTCAAGAAAAGCAAAGTATCGCTCCGGTCACACTTTGCCTCGGGCAAGCATAAGAATGCGTGAAGCCAGTAAGCGTTTGCAGATGTGCATACGGGCTATAATAGTTAGTTAAATGCTCTAAACTGGTATGCACATGCCCGATGGCCTGACCCCGGAGCTCGGGGCGGGGTCAGAACCCGGAACAATTAAATCCTTGCAGAGCAGATTTCTCCGGGCGTCATTTTGATCTCCACGCCCATTTCTTTTCCGAATCCCGTATACACAGGTGTGCAAAAATTGCTGCACACATCCTTCCATTCGATGCTGAACATCTTGAGTGGCCTGCACATGTCCAAAATTGCCTTGTACGGGCAGGGGAAGCTTCTTTCTCCGGGCTTTATCGTTATCTCTTCGAAAAGCTGCACGGAACACATCGTTTTTTCGAACATGAACGCCAGGGCCGCCTCAGGGCCTGATTTAGCAACCTTGGCCTTTCCAAACTGAAGAATCGGCTTCATTGTCTGTATGTAGTGATCAGCAAACTCCTTTTGCTTTCCCTGAGCGACAGCAAAATCAAAGCTGGTCAGCCATGCCTTTATGAGGGCGTCGTTGAATTTATGCTGATAGGGTATTGTATGGGCATAGGTTTTGAAAAGAACCGCCAGCGCCTTGCCGATTTCCTCGGGCTTGAATTCCGGCAGCACAGGTCTTGCAGCTCCAATAGTGCCTGATCCTTGAGGTGCTGATTCCGGGGGATTGCCAGTTGCAGGCAACCCGTTTGCAGCCCTTGCCAGAACTGGGCCTGAAAGCAGGGCGGCGCTTCCTAAAAGGCTTGAATACTTAAGAAAGTCCCGGCGGGTGTTGCTTTTTTCTGACAATGATTCATTTGGCTCATTTTCCATCCCATTCTCCTTTGTGTTGTTAAACAGTATGTAGAAAAATTTTTCAACAATCAGATAGGGCACCCTTTTAAAGCATGTATCATTAATTTGTAGCCGCATACTAAAGAAAAGGCGAGCCGTTCGTGGTGAGCGTGTCGAACCATGTGCGGCTTGCCTTTCCGGCATTAAACTGCTTCAGCCCTTCGATCCTTCGACATGCTCAGGATGCAGGGCGAACC
>JAFGCP010000080.1 GCA_016932595.1 Deltaproteobacteria bacterium | reverse complement strand
TTTCACTTTTCATGGAGAATCCTGCGTTAAGGTGCTATTGTGACTCTTCAGTGTATCAAAACTTATGGTTAAAAACAACGGATGATTATTTGGGGGTGTTTATTCGGAAATTTCTATTGCATATTCATTATAAATAAGTAAACTTTAAAAATACTTATTTATAATTTAATTTATAAGGGAGCCATGTATGGATGCATCTGAACTGCTCATATTTGCCGTTAATCAAAAGGCCTCTGATCTTCATTTAAGCGCCGGAGAGCCGCCGATGCTGCGCATTCATGGCGAGCTGCGCAAACTGGAAACACCCGCCCTGACAGCCGAACAGGTTCATAAGCTGATATATGACATACTCAATGACCGGCAGCGCAAAACTCTAGAGGAAACAAAGGAGCTTGATTTTTCTATCGCCCTGGGTGAATATGGCCGGTTTCGGGTCAACTGTTTTTTTCAGCAGCGTGGGGGCGCAGCTGTTTTCCGTTCGATTCCAAGCAAAATACACACCTTCGAGGAACTCGGCCTTCCCCGGGTATGCCGCCAGATTGCCAAGAACCGCAGGGGCCTTGTTCTTGTCACCGGCCCCACCGGCAGCGGTAAATCGACAACCCTTGCCGCCATCATCAATCATATCAATAATGACCGCAAAGAGCATATCATTACCATTGAAGATCCCATCGAATTTATTCACACATCGATAAATTGTCTGGTGAATCAGCGGGAGCTTCTGGCCCATACGCACAGCTTTGCCAATGCGCTGAGAAGCGCGCTTCGAGAAGACCCTGATGTTATTCTTGTCGGCGAAATGCGCGATCTTGAAACTATCCAGCTGGCGCTTACCGCTGCTGAAACAGGCCATCTTGTTTTTGGCACTCTGCACACAACCGGCGCTGCCAAAACCATTGATCGTATTATCGACGTTTTCCCCACGGATCAGCAGGAACAGGTAAGGACGCAGTTTTCCGAATCCCTGCAGGCCGTTATTTCCCAGCGTCTTTTCAAGCGCCGTGACGGCACCGGGCGCGTGGCCGCAGTAGAAGTCATGATCGGAACGACGGCCATTAGAAATCTCATCCGTGAGAGCAAAATATCTCAGATACCCTCAGTCATGCAGACCGGCCAGAAATTCGGCATGCAGACTATGGAAGCTGCACTCAAAGACCTTATCAACCGGAAAATCATATCTCCCGAAGAGGCAGAAGGCATACTGGACGAGACACTCAATACCTAATCACCCTATCAGGGAATCCTCACATGACAATTAAAGAATTATTGATAATTATGGATAAGGTGAAGGCCTCCGACCTGTATATAACGGTTGATGCGCCGCCCATGTTCCGGATCGAAGGGCTTACCAGGCCCTATGGCGAATCAAAGCTCACGCCGCATCAAACAGAGGATATTGCCCAATCGCTCATGACCGAGCGGCAAAAGGCGACATTTTCTGAAACACTGGAAATGAATTTAGGCCTGTATTATCCGGAACTCGGACGTTTTCGAGTAAATATCTTTCGCCAGAAAAGCTTTGTCGGCCTTGTTTTCAGGCGGATCAAGCTTGAAATAGATACCCTTGATGACCTGCAGCTGCCTCCCATATTAAAAGATATCTGCCTGACCAAGAGAGGTCTCGTGCTTGTCGTGGGCGGCACCGGTACCGGCAAGTCAACTACCCTTGCCGCCATGATCGAGCACCGCAGCAGCATGACCACAGGACATATCATTACGGTTGAAGACCCTATTGAGTTTCTCTATCCGCACCGCAAATGCATTGTCAGTCAGCGAGAAATTGGTATCGATACCTACAGCTACTCAGAGGCATTAAAAAATACCCTTCGACAGGCTCCTGATGTTATATTAATCGGTGAAATCCGCGACAGGGAAACAATGGAATCTGCCATAACATTCTCTGAGACCGGCCATTTGTGCATGTCGACTCTGCATGCCAATAATGCCAATCAGGCTATTGAGCGGATTATGAATTTTTTTCCTCCTGAAAAGCAGGCGCAAATATATTTTCAGCTTTCACTGAACATGCGCGCATTCATTTCTCAGCGTCTCGTCCCGACTGTTGACGGCAAACGGGTTGCCGCGATGGAGATCCTTATTGATACGCCCCGGGTAAAAGATTTGATCATGAAAAGAAAAATTGAGGTTTTAAAAGAAGCAATGCAGGAATCCTCGTCCGAGGGAATGCAGACTTTTGATAAATCCCTGTTCGATCTTTTTAAAAGTGGAAAAATTTCATACGAGAACACTATTGCCTATGCAGACAGCGCAAATGACCTGCGCCTTCGCATTAAAATTGATGATGTTCAGGATAAAAGCACGCAGCCGTCTCCAAAATCGAAAAAGTATGACTCCAGTGATGATGATAATTCTTTGAGACTGAAATAGCCGCCAGCAGCAAAAAAACAGCACCATCATTACGACATATGTATGAATTTCGCCATGCTTGATAGGCGATGGCAAGATGCATGCTTTGCAGCCCGGGCAATCAGGCAGATACTACTCCTTAAAATTTAATGTCGCTGCGCAACTCTCATGAGACAACTTTTAGTGTTTTTCAAAATTTTGCTATATTCGCTGCAGCGATTCTATACGGAAAAGCGCCTGCTCTGGGCAGCCTCCCTTACCTATACGACCATATTCTCCCTTATCCCTCTTTTAAGTGTTCTTTTTTTTGTTTTTAATATCTTCGGCAGCCTTGCTGATATAAAAAAAATGGTTCAGCCCTATATTTATAAAACGCTGGCTCCCTGGGCGCAGGAAAAAGTCATAACCATTCTCAATGACCTGGTCAATAATATCAATTTCAGCACCATTGGTATTTTCAGCGCATCGCTACTCATTATTTCGGTTTTTCTGCTCCTGTTTGAAATTGAATATGTGCTGAATGAAATATGGCTCATTCAAAAAAAACCATCCACACTTTCCCGTGCCGCAATTTATTGGGCTCTGCTTACCATAGGGCCTGTATTAATTGCATTGTCTCTGTTTATATTCGTTAACCTGCAGACCTATATCCCGTTAACAATTATTGAGGACTATGTCAGCGCCTACGGCATAACGCTTCTGTCCTCTCTGCTTATCTGGAGCGCTTTTACAACCATTTATTTTCTGATGCCTGGCACACCGGTCAGCTTTTCATCTGCCGTAATTGGTGGTGCATGTGCCGCAACGCTGTGGAAAATTTCAGGCATTGCATTTTCAATGTACACGTCGCATTTCTTTTTTTATTACCCTAAAATTTTCGGGTCCCTGGCTGCGATCCCCCTGTTTCTTTTGTGGATTTTTTTATGCTGGATTCTTTTTCTGTTCGGCGCGGAATTAACCTTCATGCATCAAAACCGCCGCTTTTATGCCAACTCATATAAAGCACCTGTTCTGCAGGGCGTCACGAGAGAGCTTTACACACTGGTTGTTTTTCTCTTTATTGTTAAAGAGTTTTTCGAGCATGCAAAACCCGTATCGCTCAAAAGAACTGCTATCTCACTGAAAATACCTCCCCATATCGTACAGGAATTGATCGAGTCTATGATTATTCACAGAATGCTTATTGAATCGATACAACCCAAAAGCTGCTTTCTTCCAGCCAAACCTCTTGCTAAAATGCGGCTTGCCGACATACGCTCAATTATTCATCAGGCTGCAACTGTTCAGGAAGCAACTCCTGCGGAAATCGGCGATCCGCTATTTAAAGCAGCCGGCCTTATTCTTTCCGGATCAGAAACGGAAAAGGATATGAAAACCATGGATCAAATAATTCCGATGCTGTCATAGCCAGCCGCGGCACATGAAAGGACTGCTCATGCCTTCTGTAGAATCAAAAAAAATCTATGTGTCTGAGATAACTGAAAATACGCAGGTGGAAGGACTGTTTTTGGTAAAAGATAAGAACAATGGCATAACTAAAAACGGCAAGCAATATATTGCTTTGAACCTGACTGACAAAACCGGAGAGGTGAAGGCCCGCATATGGGACAATGCTGAGAAACTCGGCGTTCGGTTTTCGCAGGGCGATTGTGTCAACCTGAAAGCATTTTCGGTTATGTACCAGGGTACGCTCCAGCTCAATATCACCGGCATTGAAAAACTCAAGGCAGGTGAAGAGTTGCTCAGGGAACTGCTTCCGGCTGCCAGAAGTAATTCCGATGAACTTTTTTCAGAATTGCTGGACATGCGACGAACTTTTTCAAACCCGCATCTGAGCAGACTTCTGGAGCTTGTTTTCAGCCGGGATGATATAGTGACGGCATTCAAAGCCGCTCCAGCTGCAAAAAGCATTCATCATGATTATTTGGGTGGACTCATTGAGCACACGGCACATGTTGCTCGGCTTGCGCTTGCGGTAGCGCCCCTGTACCCCACACTCAACAAAGACCTGCTCCTGACCGGTGCTATCCTGCATGATATCGGAAAAATATATGAGCTCTCCTATGAAAAAAGTTTTTCCTATACGGACAGGGGCCGCCTGATTGGCCATATCACACTGGGCGATGCTATTGTAAATGATGCAATACGGCAACTGCCTGAATTCCCGGATGATCTTGCTCTTGTGGTTCGGCACCTTCTGCTGAGCCATCACGGTCAGTATGAATTCGGCTCGCCAAAAAGGCCTAAAATTCCCGAAGCATTGCTGCTGAGCTATCTTGATGACCTTGATGCAAAAATGTTCGTATGCAATGAACTGATAAGGAAAGAAAAGAATTCTGAATCAAAATGGACAAGCTACAATAAGCTTTTTGACCGCTATCTGTACACGGATACCTTTATCGATACGGAAAGGCAGGCAGATAGTGATGACTGACAGGCGGGCTGCATGCGGCTAGTATAAAGATGCTCCGGCGAAGCACTATGCAGGCGCAGAATGTGCTGCACGAAATTAAGGGAATTTTTTCAGGCGTGTACGAAAAGCCAAACCACCATCGTTTTTTTCATTCTGAGCGCAGCGAAGAATTTCGCAGTTTTACTACATTCAGGGATCCTTCACGTCGTTCAGGATGACATTGCATGACTTTTTATACACGCTTTCAGAGTTCCAGAATCAGAGCTTCTTCATCACAATCCGGAAATTTAACGCACTTGATGCAATCCCCCCATACCTTATGGGGCAAAACAGATTTATCAACAGGGCTGAACCCCAGTTTTTCGAAAAAAGGCGGTACATACGTCAAGACGAATAATTTTTTCAGCCCCAGATCGCGTGCTTCCCTAATACAGGTTTCAACCATTTTTCGGCCCAGATATTTTCCGTGATAATCCTCCCGGACAGCAAGAGAACGTATTTCAGCAATATCCTCCCAGCATATGCGCAGGCTGCATGTGCCGACGAGCTCATGGGTAACATCATCCTCCACAATGATGAAATCTCTGAGCTGGGCATACAAATCGCTCAGCGATCTGCCGAGCAGTAACCCCTTGGCTGCGTAGTGCGTCAGGATTCCGTGCATTGACCGTACATCATTAATACTTGCTTTGCGTATCATGGGTTACCTCGCATACCTCCTGCCTGCTGTGCGCCATGCAGCATCTCATGCGCGTGCTTGCGCGTTGCTTCGGAAATTTTCATGCCACCGAGCATTCTTGACAGTTCCCCAACCCTGCCATCGGCATCAAGCTGCACAACGCTTGTTACCGTTCGTCCGTTTTTAGTGCATTTCTGGACGCTTAAGTGCTGCGAGCCGAAACAGGCAATTTGCGGCAGATGGGTAATGCACAGAACCTGATGGGACGCGGCAATTTCCTTGAGTTTTATGCCGACCGCTTCAGCTACTGCGCCGCCAATACCGGCATCGACTTCATCAAAAAGCAGTGTCGGGACTTTATAGCTCCCGGCTATTATTTTCTTTAATGCCAGCACAATGCGGGATATTTCACCGCCAGAGGCAATGCGCGACAATGGTTTCGGCTCTTCCCCCTGATTGGGTGAAATGAAAAATTCAACAGTATCCATACCAAAAGTCATAAGACCGGCACACGCTGTGGCTGGATCCTTAGCTTTCAGACGTACGGCACTGTTAATCTGTGCTGTAAAAGAAACTTTTTTCATGCCGATTGAAGCCAGCTCCGCCGCAACTTTTTTTTTGAGAGTATGTGCCGCTTTAACGCGCTCGTCTGAAAGCTCTGCAGCTAAAGTCCATAGCTGATCGGAACAAGAGAATACTTCGCGGCTCAGTTCATCAATGCGGGTGCTGCTTCCGTCAATACTCTGAAGCTCTGTGAGGATTTCATCACGGTAGGTAATAATTTCGGGAATTGTTTTGCCGTATTTTTTTTTCAGGCGATGCAGCTCATCAAGCCTGGTTTCAATTTGATCGAGCCGGGCCGGATCCATGGTAATTTTATCTGCATAGCTGCGGAGCGACAATGCCGTGTCTTCAATGCCAAGTAGATTTGATTCAAGCGCATCATAGGTTGTTGTGAGGGAAGCATCGATTGCAGCTGCTTCCCTTAGTTCATGGGAAAGTTTTTTGAGCATGCCAAGACAGGATTGCTGGTCTTCGTAGAGCGCAGTATAGACGCCGTAGGTCTTCTGGTACAGCGTTTGCGCACTTGCAACGACAGTCCGCTCCTGCACAAGAGATTTCTCCTCATCAGCAGACAGCTGGGCGCGGCTGATTTCATCATGCTGAAAAGCAATAAGCTCTCTGCGACGTTCAGCAGTCTGGCGAAGCATGGTAAGCGAATGGAGTTCGGCTGCAAGCGTCTGATATCGTGTATACTCCTGCTGGTATCGAGCCCTCAGGGGCAAAAGATTACCATAGGCGTCAAGCAGATCAATGTGGTTTTCCGCCTGCAGGAGCAGCTGCTGGGAATATTGTCCGGAAATATCCACGAGCATGCCCGACAGCTGGGTGAGCATTTGTATCGTCGCAAGGCGGCCGCCGACCAGTATGCGGTTTTTTTCGGTCCGGGAAATGATTCGGCGGATCAGCAGTTGATCCGCATCGGAATCCAGTTCATATGAGGCGAGTATATTCCGTATTTCCGGGCTGTGAGTAATGTCGAACATGGCCTCTACAACAGCTTCATCGCTGCCGGTTCGAATCATGTCTGCAGAGGCTCTGCCGCCCATGAGCAGGGACAGCGCACCGACCAGTATTGATTTGCCGGCGCCTGTCTCGCCGGTAATCATGGTGAGGCCAGCGGCAAATGTCACATGGAGCGATTCAATGATGGCAAAATCCCGTATGAAAAGATCCAGCAGCATAATCCCGCTAACGTTCTCCCCATTTTAGTTTCTTTTTAAGTATTTCAAAATAACTGCGAAAAGGAGTTTTTACAAGTGAAAGTGTTTTTGCTGATTTTCCAATTATGACCCGGTCATGCCTCTCGATGCGTACTCCAACCTGACCGTCAACGGTGAGGAAAACGTCCTCGCTTTCTGACATAAGTTCAATCCTGATAATGCTCTCATCCGAGATAATCAGCGGTCGATTGGTCAGCGTATGCGGGCAAATCGGTGTAACGGCGAAAAGATTTAGAGACGGATAAACGATTGGCCCACCGGCAGACAGTGAGTATCCCGTTGAACCTGTCGGCGTGCAGATAATCAGGCCGTCTGCTTTAAAGCGGTTTAAATAAAGATCATTTACATAGGTATCAAGGTCCATCATGCGCGCGAGTGCGCCTTTATTAACTACAACATCATTGAGGGCCTGAAAAGTCCGGCCCCGTTCATCGCCCTTTTTAATGAGCGTGGCTTCAAGCATCATGCGTTTATCTAAAGTGTAGTCACTTTGCAGGACTTTATCAAGAACCGCTGGTATCTCATCAGCGCCGATTTCAGTAAGAAACCCAAGGCTGCCAAGATTGACAGCAAGAACAGGGACCATTTCTATCTGATCAAATCGAGCGACGCTCAGCAGCGTACCATCGCCACCAAAAACTATGATTAAATCAACCTGCTGCGGGATCAATTCCGGAGGAATCGGACGGCATCGCTCATCGATATGCGTGAGGTTTTGGTCAATGAGTACATCATAGCCCCTCCCGGCCAAATGATCAACGACTTGCCGTATGAGGTCAAGTGCTTCAATGCGTTTTTTTGCAATGATCCCTATGGTTTTCATGGTTTGCGGAAGTACTTTTTTTTGGAACTGATTAAACTTTTTTTAACATGATTGACCTGCACTGTCTATTTAATAATAATGTTCGCTTGTCCGGAGACAGTGCCTGATCCTGCCAAATTCACAAGGTTTTTAAAATAATTACTTGACTGGACACGCATATCTTATGTAGATTGGTATTCAAAAAAAATGCGATTTTAAGAAAGGAGCACATGAAGCTGCTTGTCACCGGCGGGGCTGGTTTTATCGGCTCAAATTTTATACGGTATATGCTGAAAAAATATGCCGATTATGAAATTATCAATCTTGACCTGCTTACCTATGCGGGGAACCTTGAAAATCTGAGCGACATTCAGGACGGAATCGGTAAGGGCAGATACCGTTTTATCAGGGGCAATATTGCTGACGTTCAGTGCATCGATGGCATATTGCGCCAGGGCGTTGACGCAATCATTAATTTTGCGGCTGAATCCCATGTTGACAGAAGTATCGATAATGCCCGCATCTTTCTGGAGACCAATGTGCTGGGTACGCAGGCGCTTCTGGATGCCGCGCTTCGTCATAAAGTCCCGCGATATATGCAGATTTCAACAGATGAGGTCTACGGCTCACTCGGACCAACCGGTTTTTTTACTGAAGCCACCCCTATTGCCCCCAACAGCCCGTATTCGGCAAGCAAGGCAGGAGCCGATCTGCTGGTTCGCGCATATTTTGAAACGTTCGGACTACCGGTACTCACAACGCGATGTTCCAATAACTACGGCCCCTATCAGTTCCCTGAAAAACTCATTCCATTATTTATAACCAATGCCCTGGCTGATAAGCCGTTGCCACTCTACGGCGACGGACTCAATATACGGGATTGGATTTATGTTGAAGACCACTGTTCGGGAATCGATTGTGTTTTGCATGGAGGCCGC
>JAFGCP010000079.1 GCA_016932595.1 Deltaproteobacteria bacterium | reverse complement strand
TCCCGTGCCGGAGGGCGGATTGTATATATAGCGGGGATAGGGATAGTGCGCGACGTCATCACCGCTCATCCAGCCGGCCCAGTCATAGGCAAATGAAAAACGAGCATTCCGGTCAAGCGCTTGTTCCATGGCGTCCATTTGCTGCATGGTGATCGCCCCAAAAGGGTCGGTCCCGCCGATGCGCGGATATTCAAAATCATATTTCAGCGTATACATTAGTGAGGTTTCAACCTGCAGAACCATAGACCACCAGGCGGCATTCCAGATAACCTGCTTATAAACCGGATGATTCGGATCGTAGGAAAACTGCTGCACGCCGGCATCCCAGACAGCCTGCTGTGTATAGTGATCAAACCCGCCATGGACAACAAAGAGAACGCCAACCTTTTCCCTTAAGAGACAGGAGCCCGAGATACCCATGACCAGGGCTGCAAGAACAATAAGCGCACACGCTCTGCAGCGGCAATAGCGGCCATGCCTGACCGTAGACATCGCACCAGCTTTTTTTCGGATGTTTGCAATACGCAGCATAAAGCCTCCTGTGCCTTTATTGTTTGCCTGCACACTAAAACATGGGCAAGGTCATACGCAGACATCTCCAAGCACGCCAAAGCTTAGAAATCCGAACCACCTAATTAAAGCTATCATTCCCTTCTAACTTTTCAAGTGCGCATGCCTGAACAGCCGGAGTTTACCCTAAAAATTAAAGCCCATCGTGCATGCCGCGGCCGGTAAACGTATCTTTCATGAATGCTCGCGCACCAGGCCGGGTGCTGAAAAACGCATTCACCGTCAGCGCGATATCGCCTTACGCTCAGCCAGCTCATTGTTTATGCTTTTCCTGGCCATAAACAGCCAGACTGCCAGCACAAGGTTGGCCGCGCCTTTCAGCCCGAATGCCCAACCCGGCCCGAGAACGTCAAAAAGATATCCGCCAAGCTGCAGGAAAAAAAGCATCCCGATGGGCTGCATAGTGTTGAGCCCGCCAAGAATAGAGCCCACAAGTGCCTTGGGCGATACGTCTGTCGCCATGGTGTTGGCGCCGGCAATAGATCCGGCAATGCCGAAGCCGACCAGCACGACAGCGCCGTAGGTCATCCCCGCAAACGGCCCGGAGCCACAGGCAATGATAAGCAGGCCGATACCACCGGCGGCAAGGGTAAGCATGATAGTCGACAGACGGCCCCATTTATCGAGCATAATTCCCACAAAGGGAAATGCGATAAATGTTACCACGCTCATGATAATCATGGGGACCGCGCCCTTCTGGGTTGCCGCCTCTGAGGTAAGCTGGAGTTTATCGGCAAGTTGCACCGCCCAGGCAATGATGAAAGTCGCCATGACGGTTATATCGGCGCGGCTGATAAGCGAACACAAGTAGCTTGATTTCAGCGCAGGGCTTTGCAGAACCAGACGCGCAAGCTCTTTAATACCCTTTCTATCCTCCTGTTTTGTTTCGGGAAGCCGCTCCTTAAGGAAAAACAGAGTGCAGACAAGGCCAGCCAGCGCCATGCCCGAGGCGACAATAAAAAGGCCCTGCACCCCGCTCTTGCGGCCGATGGGGGCGATGGCTGCAAATATGATAATGCTGGCAAGGCCCATCATAATACCGTTGAGCGCCATCCCTTTGCCCCGGTCCTTGTCATAGGTGTAATCGGCCACCATCGTGATGAATTGCGGGTAGACAAGAATCAGACCGATACCCAGGAGCAGGCGAATCACATACGCGACAAACAGCCCCGGCCCGAAGGCCAGAAATTCCCCGGATCGTGAAGGGGCAAAGCTCAAAAAGGCGCAGACTTTTGATGAAAAATCCGGCGAAATATTGAGGACGGCGGCTATTTCATTGGACAGGCCCAGCAGGTAGTAAAAGACGATGGCAGCTGCAAAGCCTGCTATGGCCAGTATTTTTCGCCCGGTTTTATCCGACATATAGCCGATGACGCCCACAAAAAGCAGCGTGGCTATCTGGCTCATGTTTTGCAAAAACCCGTTGGTCAGGCCGAAAAAATCAGGCGGGACCCTGATCGCATCCTTGAGAAATGCCGGCTGAATGATGGCCGGCATGACCATCAGCATGCCGATAAGAAGCGTGTTGGCATAGAGAAAAAAGAAATTGCCTTTGGTCAGATCGGGGGGCACTTCAATGCCGGCGAATTTGCCCGCTTTTTTATTGTCCTCCATTTCCTCTCCTTTCCTGAGCATCTCATGCCTTTACGCAAGAGGGTTCTGTGCCCTTTTAATACCGTCGAAAGACGAAGTCAAGAAAAAACATTCACTCTGAATTATTCTTAAGGCATACTATTTATCGCTACCACGCCGCCGGCCGGCCCAAGCGTGCGGCCGGAAGCCGGGAGGGGATAAAAAAACGGTTCCGTTAAAAGGCTGAAAAACCGCCACCGGCAAGCAGGGCCGCTGAGAAAACGGCTGGACAGGATCCTGCGCTGCCGGGCTGCCACGGCATCCAAAGCCCGCCACAGGAGGGGCCTGTTTGTTGCCGGGCGCCCGGCGCATGCATCATTCTTTCTTGACAAAAACCTTTCCCTTGAATTCTTGAATTCTCTGGCGCTCGCTTAATCCGGCCGCATAGGCCGTGGGCACTTTGCGCGCCACGAAGTTAAACTCGCCGGGTTCGATAAAGCACATGCTGGCGACTCCGCCCGTGGGTATGCGGTCGGATATGAAAAAGCCGCCCTCATCCAGGACGAAATGCACGGGGCTTTTGCAGGCCAGACTCACCTGCTTGCCTTCAAACCTGATTTCCACCGGGCTCTTGGCCTCGTTGATCCATACCACCGTCGAGCCCGGTTGCACCGTAATGCTCGAGGGCATAACCGCCCCGGAGTAATGAATACGAATGATCTGATGAACCTTGATGTTTTTTTCGGGGATGATTTTGTCGCTGATGTTTTCCTGTCCGGCCGCAGCGGCGCCCGCATAAGCCGCCAATATGAAGCACCCACATAACAACACAAAAATCTTTTTCATGGCATTCTCTCCCTCATGAAGTTATTTATGCAAAAGGCACGCGACAGCGCATTAATCGCCATAATTGATTTTCGGCCTATTTTATAAAGCAGCAGCCTCATTAATAACTTTTCATGGTCGTGGGAAATCCTGCGCGGATGCAGCCCTTAAAAATTGTTTCAAGAGGATCCGTGCGCATGGTTTTAAGCTTTGTAAAAACATCCGGTCGCTCCCGGGAAACCGTCGGCATAATTTCCGCCATGGCTTCCCCCACGATTTTGGGGGTCTCATACGGATCGAGCAGGCTTCTCAGGGTTTTAGTGATTTTGCTGAGCAGGTAGTCGATGTCGTCATTGCTCAGGCAGTAGGGCATAACCGCATTGCGGATCATATCCCGGTGGTCGAGCTTGTTAATGATCTCATCGCGCCACCAGTCAAGGTAGACGAATACGCCTTCCCGCGAAATGTTGCCTTCGGTCAGCGCATATTTAACGGCGTTGGCAGCCTTCCAGCCACTGATAATTGCCCCGGTCATTTCGGCTTCCTGGCACCAGACCGCATCCGAAACCAGCAGCACCTGATCCTTGTACGGATCAACGATGTGGGAATACATGTTTCCCATAATCGACAGGGGCCGAACCTTTGCGGCATTTTTGAACCAGGGGGCAAAGTGACTCTTGTTGATAAAACGCTCAAAGGCTCCCTGGACATCCGAGCCCGGATGCGTACAGCTGA
>JAFGCP010000078.1 GCA_016932595.1 Deltaproteobacteria bacterium | reverse complement strand
GGTATTGGCGCCGCGCCCTCTTTGATTCTTCAGCGCCGCAGTGCTGAAACCACCAGCGCGCTGATTATTTTGTCGCGCCGGGAGGCATGACCGTTATCTGTGCCGGTCCCTTGCTGCCGTGAAGATTGCAGCTTGCTTCCGCCTCTATTAAAACGGGGGCTGCAGCATCAACGGGAACTTCCCGGATGAATGCCTCGTTTTCCGGCTTGTTCCTCCATGAAAATTCAAAGCGCGCAATTTCTTTGCCATTGGCGCTCACGCGCAGCCACTCAGTGTGGTGCAGAAAGTTGTTGCCGCTGTGAGTAACGGTGCATTTTACAATCGCTTTGCCGTCCTCAGTAGCCTGTGCCAACTGTTCAAGTGTCACCGATGACTTGTTTGCCCGGGCAGGACCTGCCGTCAGCAGAACGATTCCAGCCAGAAAACATATGCAACCTGCTTTAATGTGAATGCTCATACGCGCCTCCTTTTAGGTTATTGGGGTATCACGATCACAATCACCGTACTTATACAATAGCATAAAAAAAGGCGAATTCGCTCGACGGGCATATCCGCTCTGTAACCTTGCATTCGTGGTGACCCTCTCCGGAGGGGGTGCTGCTGCCGTGCTCACTCATGGGGCTTACTGCACACTGGTGTGGGCGAAAAATATACATGGAGTATTATTCATAGCATGCAAATTGTTATTGATTTATTGAGCATGTTTTTATGCTTTATTATATATATTTTAGAAGGCGATGGTCCAGCATTACAGAGGGGAAACTGGTCTTTTATGCTTCATTAAAATAATTGGCTGGTTTCGTTTACTGCCGGGGGAGCATCCGGCGGCACACTTCAACGTAAGAAGGGGAGGCATAATGGCAATTAAAACTATCCGGAACTGGGAGCTTGCAGGCATACCCGTAATTTTTCTGACGGGGTCTGCCATGCATTTTGTGTTTGAACTTACCGGCTACTGGCCGCCGATTGCGTGGCTGGTTGCCGTGAATGAAAGCGTATGGGAGCATTTTAAGCTCGCCTTTTGGCCCGCGGTCATATATGCCGCGCTGGAATATGTCTTTGCCAGGAAATCCGCCCGCAATTTCTGGCTGGGCAAGAGCCTGGGGATTTTTTTCATGCCGCTTTTCATCGGGGTAACCTATTACAGCTACATGGCCATTCTGGGGCAGTTTTGTCTGTGGATTGATATTGCAAGCTTTTTTGTCGCCATCGTTCTCGGCCAATTGATAAGCCTGCGCCTGTTGACAGCCCCTCAAGCCGGAGCAGGCCTGCAGCGGCTGGGAGCAATCGGCCTGTGGACAATGATAGCGACTTTTGTCGTGTTCAGCTATGCGCCGCCACGCACCTTTCTTTTCAAGGATTATTACAAGGATGAGTACGGCATCCTGCAGCAGTACGACATGCCGGTCTTGTCAGCCACACAAAGCAAATAGCAGCCGGCCCGGGGCTGCCCCGCAACTGATCCTTTTCACCGCCCGCTTCGCTTGAGACACAGAGAACGCAGAGAGAAGATAGTATTTTTCTTTCTGCTGAGAGGGCAGAAAGAAAAAGGGATCGCCTCATGTACTAAAAGGAGCAGCTTTTGTTTTTCGCCCTCTCAGCGAAAAACAAAGAACAGTTTATCTCTGCGGCCTCCGCGCCTCTGCGGTGAAGTTCTTCCAGCCTTTTCTAGCTTGCCTGTACGGCGGCACGTGTTTCGTCGATGAAGGCGCGCATGTCTTTCATGAGCACGGCATCGGGCTTGCAGCTCAGCACCATGCCATCGAGATACATGAGGCTTTTGATGATGGGGAACATGCCCCGTTCAAACACCATCCCCGAGTCGATCCCCAGTTTTATGGTGTCCATCATTTTTTTCGTCAGGCTCACCTGCGCGACCGTCGAGTCGGTAAAGTCGGCATAGAGGTCGACGAACTTTTTGCGAAAAGCATCGAAGCGTTTCCCCTCAATTTCCACCTCCGACATTTGATTGAGAAAATGGGCGCATTTATCATAGTCGTACCAGGACAGTGCCCCGAAAAACTCAAAGAGCCCCTTGCGGATTTTCGGGCCCGTATGGCTTATGGCGCTGGTGTCGACAAAGCAGATTTTGCCGTCATTGAGTATAATATTGCCCGGGTGTATGTCGCCGTGGAAGGTGCCGATGACAAACATGAAAAATCCGTGAATGTGAAACAGCTCCAGCAACTGCGCATACGATAGCTCGCCGTGCTCCAGCAGCTCATCAAATGTTTTGCCTTCTATAAAGTCGGCAACCAGCACCTGTTCCGAGCACAGCTCGCGGTGGAAATCGGCAAAGCGCAGGCGCGACAGGTCATAGCCGGTGCTGTTCTTGTCGTAAATTGTCCGCAGCACATCCTGCCCCTTTATTTCATTGAGCAGATTAAGCTCCGTGAGCGTGTAGTCTTCGATATTTTCAAGAACCCCCACCGGATCGGCTACCTTGGCAAGCTTGGGATAGAAAAAAATGCTGAACTTGAAGAGCTTTTTGACGCTGCGCACATCGGCCGTGAACTGCTGCCGGGCATCGTGCTTGACCAGCTTTATCACAACCTCTCTGCCGTTTTTGAGCCGCGCCCGGTGCACCTGGCCCACCGATGCCGAGGCCAGGGGCGCAGTGTCGATATAATCAAAGTGCTGCCTGAAGTTCGAGTCTGTATAGCGGTCAAGAAGCTTTTCCATTTGCTCGGGCGGCAGGCTGACGGCGCTGCGGTACAGGTGCGCCAGATGGCGGCAGGTGGCCTCGTTGAGGAAATCGATGCGCAGGGCGAATACCTGGCCTATCTTTACCGCCAGCAGTCCCTGCTGCTGTATCGCATTGAGATCAGGAAGCTCTTTGCCGTAGATGTTTTTTATGAGCCTGATAAAGCCGATCCAGTTCATGGTTGTATCCTTTGCTCAGGTTAAGAAAAACAGCAGCGCTGCCGCTGCCATAAGAAGAACATTTGCCCCCACGGCGCAGGTAACAAACAGCGCCAGGCGCCGTGAGCCCGGCGGTGAAGCCGTGCGCAGCGCAAGCATGCCTGCGAAGCAGACCGTCGGCAGCAGGAGGGCGGCTATAGTATAGGGCAGCGGGGCAGGGGAAAACAGAAAAAAGAATATCAAACTTGCGCCGTTGAGCCCGATAATCGCGGGCTTCACTACCCCTGGCCCCAGCAGTACGGCAGCCGTGCGCTTGCAGCTGGCCCGGTCCGACGGCTCATCGGGCAGGGCCGTTGCCATGGCGCAGGCAAGCTGGCAGGGCAGGATGAAGGCCAGCTGGTGCCAGGGGAAAGCAGCAAGCGAGCCTGCCTGGCCGTAATAGCCGAATACCGGCAGCACCATGCCAACCCCCAGCATTTGCAGCAGTTCGCCGCCGCCGCGGTATGAGAGGCGCACGGGCGAAAAGCTGTACAGCCATAAAAGCCCGAGCGACAGGGCGATAAGCGGCAGGGCAAGCATGCTCTGGAAGAGCGCTGTCAGCACAAGCCCGACGGCTGCATTAAGGACAATAACCGTGAGCACGGCGGCATAATTTTCCCGCACTGAAATGAGCCCGTTTACCAGTGTGCGGGAGCCGCCGGAGAAAATGGTGAAGGTCGTGTTCAGGCGGTCTGTTTCAATATCGGCCCGGTCATTGGCATAGACGATGAACAGCTGAAGAAAAAGGCCGTACAGGTGCAGAAGCAGAAAGATTGTCCAGTTGAGCTGCCCTGACCCGCCGAAGTGTATGGCCTGCCCCAGCAGCAGGGGGAAAAAAATATAGGACTGTGAGGGCAGGCGCGATGCCTGCAGCCAGGCCTTTATTTTGTGCATGCAGCCTCCCTTGCTGTGCGGCGTATGAAACGCCTGCCGTAAACGTAGGGATAGAAGGCCGTGGCAACAAAGCCCGAGGAGTATCCGTACAGCAGCTCCTCAAGCGGCACGCCCGCCATGAATATATTCAAAAACTTCTCCGTATGCCAGATATTTTTGAAAAGCCCGGGCATGAGCCCTGCTGCCGCAAGGCACAGCATGAAATAGGCCGCAGCGGAAATGCAACCGCCAAGCAGTGCCGGGGCTGTAAGATCGGGCCGCTGCCGGAGCATGGCAAGTGCTGCCGCAGCCATTGCCAGGCAGGCCCCATAAATTATCGGCACGCCGAAAGCAAGCAACAGTACGAGAAGGGATCCGGTGAGCCCGAAAAGCCCCAGGGCCCGAAGGCAGCATGCGCGCGGCGAGTTTGAACCATGCGGCCCGTAGGCGCGGTTGCAGCAGCAGGCATAGGCCGTTGTGGTGAAGGCTGCAAGGCCGGCTACAAAAATGATGTCCTCGATGCCGAAACCCATGCGCCGCCCCAGGTCAAACAGGAAAGCAGGCTCCCAGTAGGAGGGGTAGAATAAAAATTCGGTGCAGGCAAAGGGCAGCGAAAAGGGCAGGACGCAGGCAATAACGCGGCGCAGATCGGGCCGCGCAGCCCCTATCAGTATACCCGGCAGGGCAAACAGCAGCGCCAGGGTCAAAAAATTCCAGGTCTGAAAAAATTGCAGCATAGGCAGTTGATAAAAAAACGGCGGGCATATGATGCCCGCCGCAAGCAGCCGGTTAATGCGATGCCGGTATGTCTTCCATGGGCATGGGATTGCAGAGGCTGGCGCGGTTGTCGGCCATTCTGCCGCAGTTCATGCACATGTAGTCGGGCTTTTTCGCAAGCTCTTTGATGAGGTCGAAACGCTCGCTGCCGGCAATCTCGCAGAGGTGCTGGGTATGGTCGCCCGAGCATTTTTCGCAGATCAGCGGCAATTCTCTATCAACGCGGAAATGGACCAGAAATTTCACCAGCTTGCCCGCGCCCGGATGCACATATTTATCGGTCATGGCGCGGATTTCTTCAAGAAGCGGCCCCGAGGTCTCTTCTTTTGTTTTGTGGAGATAGAACCGCCTGCCGCCGAAACCGCGCTCTTCCGCAAAAGCATACACCGCATTGGCGTTTTCCTGCAGGTTGGTGTGCGTGAGCCGGTCGGTCATGCCGAACACAAACGAGCCGTCTTTCTGCACCTGCGGCCGGGAATAGGTGGCAATATTGATTTCTCCCTGGGCATTCGACGTTGCCAGAAAACCCTTGCCGTTGGTATTGCTGAAATATTCTTTCGCGTCCATTGCTATTCCTCCTGCTGTGTGGTTTGTGGGAATAAAATGATACTAACAATATAGCATATGAATTTTAAATAAATTGCAAAAAAATAGGCATTCCCCTGCAGAAGTATCTGCAGGAGCGGCTGCAGCTCCACATAAAAGTTCGTTTTTTAGTTGAATAGTAGCACTGCTTCAACTAAAATGAACCATATATTTAAAAAATGGTTCACGGAGGGCTTTATGAAGTCAATTACCATCCATAATCTTGATGATCCGCTGGACAGGCTGCTGCAGGAGCGGGCGAAAAGCCGGGGCATGAGCTTGAATAAAACGATCAAATCGCTGCTTGCCGAATCCCTGGGCATAAAGCCGAAAACGGCACAGGACCATGCGGCGGAATTCTCCGATCTTTTCGGTTCGTGGTCAGCCGCTGATGCGAGGGCATTTACGCGGGCCGTGAAAGATTTTGAGAAAATTGATGCCGAAGACTGGTCATGAAAAAAGTTATGCTCGACACCAATGCCTATGCTTCTTTTTTTGCCGGCGACAAAGCGGTGCTTGACGTTCTTGCGCAGGCAGAAACCGTGTATATGCCGGTAATCGTGATCGGCGAGCTGTACGCGGGATTCAGAGGCGGCAGAAAAGAAACCGACAACAGGGCAAAGCTTGCTGTGTTTCTAAAAAAATCAACCGTGCATGTTTTAAATGTCACGCAGGAAACCGCCCAATGCTTTGGCGAAATAAAGGACAGACTGAAAAAAGCCGGCACGCCGATTCCGATTAACGATGTCTGGATAGCGGCGCAGGCTGTAGAAACCGGCTCGGTTCTGATAACCTATGATGCGCATTTTGCCAAAGTTCAGGGCTTGCGTCTCTGGGAGCATATGCTGTAGGCCGATTTAATAAGCCGTAGCAGAGTGTCCATCAAGGAATTCTGTATGAATAAACTATTGCGGAAGGCTATGCGAGAGCTGGTTGCCTTAGCACACAAGCGCGAGATGGAATCAGCCCTTACCGATCTTGAAGCGCGGTTTAGCGTCTGGCGTGCCGGAGAAATCGATTGTTTTGATTTGAACAACCTGATTCATGAGCATCATAATGGTATTGCCCGGCATTTGTGGAAGAAATATGGCCTAGATGCGGATATACTGCTGCCCTACCTTGTTGCCGACGGCATCATTGCAGAGTCGGAAATTCCGCACGACCTGCTTGAGCAGATCAAAGACAGAATTCAGTCTGCAAGAGATTTTCGGGAAGAGTGCGATGAACCACCTGAAGAGTAATCCTTTGCAGAAGCATCTGCAGGAGCGGGGTTATACCGCCACGATTGCTTTTGTCTTCATCTTTGGGCGCGGGCACCGCGCCCCTGCATTCCGGATTCTACCCTCTGATTTCTTTTCTCCGAACCCACAATTCCGAATTTTGCACCGCCCGCTGCGCTTGCATTTGTAAATCTCCTCGCCTCCAAAATCTTGATCGGCATCACCGCCCGTCACGCCATGGCATGACTCGAGACGCAGAGAACACCGAGAGAAAATGAATTTTTTTCTCTGCGCCTCTGCGCCTCTGCGGTGAATCTCTTTTGCCTTGTGCCTTCCGTATTCTCTTTTTGACCCCTGAACCCCGACCCCTGAACCCTTTTTTAAAAGTTTGACAAATATTATTTATTTTATTACTTATCATTTAAAATTACATACCTTTCATGAGCGGGGGAAGCAAAGCCGCACACAATGACCACGCCATTAAAATTTCGGAATTCGATAGAAGTCTGCTATGGGGGATTCAAAACAACTGGCTCCGGTTGAACTGATTGAAAGTAAAAACCGAAGTCTTTTTTTATTCTGACTACGGGCTACTGGATTCTGACTTCTTTTTATTTTGATACAACCGCCCCTTATAGTGCAAAAAAAAAGAACTTGAAAAAGGTATCAATTGATACTATATCTATGATCAGGCCGTCGCACAAAGAGATACACAATAAAATCAGTGAAGCGAAGGAGGCTGCGGCAAGGCGGAAGATTGCTATTGTCGAGCCCATGAGTTTTGCTGCCGATGCTCTTGAGCTTGATTATCCGGTTGAGTCAATTTCAGAGATTCTTCATATCCTTTTGGATGAAATAACCCCTGAGTATTATGCCGGGCGCCGGCCGCCGCAGCGCTCGTATGAGAGCTGCATACAGGGGGCTGACCTTTTTGCCTTTCAATGGAAGAGCAGCGTCGTGCATAGTGAAATTTATTTTAAATTTGCCCTTAAAGAGGGCTGCCTTTGGCTTGTGTCGTTGCATAAAAGCCGAAAAAAGTAAGGAGCAGGCATCATGAATTGCCCCAATGGCCACGGCATTATGCCGCTGAAAAAAATTGAAAAAAAAATACTGTTTCGCGATGTTGCTGTATCCATTGCGTCACGGCTCCACGTATGTCCTGTGTGTAAACTGGAAGCGGGCACTGTTGAGCAGACCGCCGAACTGCAGAAGGCCATTGCCGATGCCTATCGTAAAAAGGTCGGGCTCCTGACAGGCGACGACATTCGCACTTTGAGAAAGAAAGCACATAGTACCCAGGACGAGCTTGCCGGGCGCATGGGTATAGGAATCGCCAGTATAAAACGCTGGGAGGGCAGCCAGATTCAAACAAAATCAATGGACCAGGCGCTGCGGAGAGCTTTGGTTGCATTGAGGCCCGCAAGCGATCTCAACGGCAACAGAGACTTGTCTATTCCCCGAATAAAACTTGTTCTGACGCACTTTGAATCCTGCCTTGGTTTCAGGCTTATCGAGGGAAACGACCGGATGCTTTTTGCAGCAAAGTATCTGTGGTATGCGGACATGGCGGCATGCCGTGATTTGGGTGCAAGCATGACCGGTGCAACCTATGCCGCCCTGCCCTATGGGCCGCAATTAAACAACTATAAAGACCTGCTCGGTTTGATCAAAAAATCCGATACAAAAAAAGCCGAGCCCCTTGCCGCGGAAGAACAACACATTATTGCTGCAATCGCCAGGGCCTTCCCCTCAGGAAAAAAGGTCTATAACGCTGCTCACCGGGAAGCAATCTGGAAAAGAACAGCCGTAGGAGCTATTATCCCGTATTCAGCGGCCTCGGAGCTGACTGAAATTTAGCCGGAGTCCGTAGGGTGCGCCGTGCGCACCATTGACGGTTGGGGTGCGGGATTTTGTGTTGATATGCCTTGGGTATGCCAAACGGGTTGTTGATGGGGTTTTAAATTTGATTTTTATTTGATTATCGGTGCGCACGGCGCACCCTACAAACTAATTCAACAACGTTAATTGGCCCCGATTTTTTTAAAACGAAGGGATTATTTCCATGGCATTTCCTAAGCCTCAATTTTCCAGGACACAAGTTGATAGAGCTGGCCAAACTCTTCTTGCCAATCATGAAGATCAAAAAGCAAGTGTTATTCTTACGAATTGGCGTGCGAGCCATGGTTATCCGGTGAATACTTTTCAGGCTACTTTACGTCTCAGACTAAGAAATATTGATCCTAAAGCATTAGTAGCTCAAAGAATAAAACGAACCCCAGCGATTCTGAGCAAATTGAAAAGATTCAATTCAATGCGTTTGAGTCAAATGCAGGATATTGGTGGTCTGCGTGCAGTCGTTGATTCTGTTAAGCATGTTCGTATGCTCCAAAAGCTTTATTCTGACCATAAGCTTGATCACCAAATGGTTTATGTTGATGACTATATCGAACACCCTAAGGATGATGGATACAGAAGTGTTCACATGATTTATCGTTACAAGAATAGAAACGAAAACGCATATGATGGATTGTTTGTTGAGCTTCAGATTCGAACAAGACTTCAACATGCATGGGCAACTGCAGTAGAAACGATGGGGACTTTTCTTGGACAAGCTCTTAAATCAAGGGAAGGTGAAAAGCGTTGGTTAGATTTTTTTGCAGTTGCCGGAGCAGCTTTTTGCCATCGTGAAAAAACTGTTATGATCCCAGGATACCAAGATTTTACGAGTAGGGATACATATCAAGCTGTAGCAGATGCAGAAAACAAATTGAATGTTCTTTATAAACTGCAAGGGTTTGCGGTCGCTGCAGATGCAATTTCAAAATCAAATGTTAGAGGAAGATACAATTTGATTATCTTGGATTCACTGAACAAGAAAGTATCTATTACCTCATTTGCTAAAAATCAGCTTGAAAAAGCAACAGAAGAATATGCAAAAGTTGAATCACGTGCAATTGCAGGTGATAAAATTGAGGCCGTTCTTGTGTCAGCTGGTCCAATTGACGCTTTAAGAAAAGCCTACCCAAACTACTTTCTTGACACAAGGGCTTTTATATCAATTATGCACCAGATTATCGCCGAAGGGAAAAAATAATAGCTGGTTTAGCGAAGTGAAACTTGCCCAACAACCTTTTAAACGAAATCAAATTCATGCTGGGCACGCTGCGCTTTGCTCAGTCCGCAGTCCGTAGGGTGCGCCGTGCGCACCATCCCGGCTGTTATGCCTGCGGTGGGCAAAACCGGGTTGTTGATGAAATTTTATAATTTGATTTATTATGATTGGCGGTGCGCACGGCGCACCCTACATTGCATTAATGGTGCTCCTGGTGTGATACATGCCGAATTATAAACGCGCCCGATATGGAACGACATTTTTTTTTACGGTGGTAACATTCGAGCGGAACAAACTATTTAATGATATCGGGATTATTGATGTGTTTCGTGAGATTGTTCGTGATGTAAAAACACAGCATCCCTTTGACATTGACGCATGGGTGGTGTTGCCGGAGCATATGCATTGCCTGTGGACATTGCCGGATGGCGACATGGATTATTCCCGGCGGTGGTCCATGCTGAAACGAAAATTTACGCAACGTTGGGATTCGATTCGCACGGCTTATCCTCCGGGTGATGCACACACAACGGTGTCGCGAATAAAACGGCGGGAGGGGTCGGTTTGGCAACGCCGGTTTTGGGAACATCAAATACGGGATGAACGGGATTATCGCCACCATTGCGATTATATCCATTACAATCCTGTGAAACATGGGTTGGTGAATGCACCGGTGGAATGGCCATATTCGACATTTCACCGGTTTGTACAAAACGGTTTGTATGAAAAAGATTGGGGCGCATGTGATATGATTTCATTTCCGGAGCATATTGGAAAGGAATAATCCGGTGCGCACGGCGCACGCTACATTATACAAAGCTGGTAGGTTGGGCAAAGTGAAACGTGCCCAACAATTTTTCAAACGAAATCAAATTAATGCTGGGCACGCTGCGCTTTGCCCAGCCTACGGAGAGGAAGATACACGGTCCTTCATATATATCATATATCCGCCTGTAGCCTGGTGGGTGCAACCCACCAGTAATGATTGAAAATAATCGGTGGGTTCCGCTTCGCTGCACCCACGCTACAGTATACAGAGTGAACCGAAACATACAAGGGGGGGAAGATGAAGGCACAAAAACTTGCGG
>JAFGCP010000008.1 GCA_016932595.1 Deltaproteobacteria bacterium | reverse complement strand
TTTTTCTTGGGTGCTGCTTTTTTCTTGGGTGCTGCTTTTTTCTTGGGTGCTGCTTTTTCTTTGGCGACTGCTTTCTTGAGATCGCCTTCAAACTTTTTTATTTCCTTACCCATCTTCTCCACTGCTTTTTTCCTTGAAGCGATCCACAATTTAATTTGTTTGGAACTTGCCATGAATAATCCTCCTTGTTTGATTTATTGTTGCATAACCAATGATTTTTTTATCGGATCAATCATAGTAAACTTAAATAAATTTTTTTTAATTGAAATGTTAGCACAACATAAAAAAACAGTTGCTAAGCATAACGAGAGCTACCTACTGTCTAAAAAATCATTTTCATCACATAAAAACGGCGGTGATTATCGTAACATTTCACAATAACCTGCTGATAGCGCAGTTCTTAGCGTCCGACAGAAAGTCTGTACGCCAGATAATCAGGAAGTCCTGCCCGCCTTATTTTTTTCTGTACAGACAACAGGTCATATTCCACACGAACCAGATGATACCGGTTGTCAGAAGTATCATAAACACCATAGCTTGCGCGGGGATCGCCGTCGCGGGGCTGCCCTACGCTGCCGCAGTTAATTATGTACCGGCCGCAAGGATGAAAGGCGGCCATTGCCGGAAATTCCGGCACAACCGGCGCATCAACAAGCTTTTCAAAAATTACGGGGCAATGCGTATGTGCGATAAAACACAAGCGATGGCTGAATGTCCCGAAAACAGCTTCGGCATCCAATGCATTAAAAACATACCTCCACCTATCAGGCATAGATGGCGATGCATGCACGCCCAGAAATTCTCTCATATCAAGGCTAAGCGGAAGCGACCTGAGAAACAACATATTCTCCCGGGTTAATGTTGCGCGTGTCCACTCCAGCGCCTCAGCGGCAAAAGCATTAAACGCATGCGCTGACTGCCTGCCCGCCGCTGCCCAGTCATGATTCCCGGCGGCAGCATAATTTGTTAAGGACTGCAGCAGCTCTATGCATTCATTTGGATTGGCGCCATACCCCACAATATCACCCAAAAAAACAATGCGGTCCACATGCTCCTGTTTGATCGACTCGCAGACGGAGGTAAATGCCTCAAGGTTACCGTGAACATCGGATATAAATGCGGTTTTCATATGATATAAGCTTGTCTTCGTTGTATTTCTCAAGTATAAGAGTATATACAAATTTTCTGTATTGAAAAGGCATATACCTATCTGCTGCCAGCGGCTTTTTTCCATCCTATTGCTGAGCCTGATCATCAAAACATACATCATTTATGGCTGTAACACCGGATACAGTGAAAATAAGTTGCATCCCTATATGTTTTTTTATATAGTTTTTCACCCTTAAACACTTTTGAACTACAACGGACATGGCAGACGAAAAGATACACCTGCAAAAACTGAGAGAGCAGATCGACGCAATCGACGATAACCTGCTGACACTTCTCAATAAACGCGCTTCTCTTGTACTTGAAATCGGCCATATAAAAAAGCAGGAGAACCGGCAAATTCTTGTACTTGAACGTGAAGAATCTATTTACCAGAGACTTGTCACCCACAACCAGGGACCATTCCCCTCAAGCGCGATACGGCCGATTTTCCGGGAAATCATATCGGCATCTCTGTCTCTGGAAAAAAAACTCCAGATTGCATGCCTTGGCCCCGAGGCCACATTTTCTCATATTGCGGCCATTCAGCAGTTCGGACAGGCTGTCAACTTCACCTTCACGCGAGGTGTTCCCGATATTTTTGATGAGGTGGAACGCGGTCGGACTGACTATGGCGTCGTGCCTATTGAAAACTCCACCGAAGGCGTTGTTAACCTGACACTCGATATGTTCATAGAATCCCCTCTGCAGATATGCTCCGAGGTTATGCTTGCCATATCGCAATGCCTGCTTTCCACTGAGCTGAAGCTCGAAGATATCAAAACTGTCTACTCGCATCCCCAGCCTATTGCCCAGTGCTACAACTGGCTGGCAAAGAACATGCCCCATGCCGAAATCAAAGAAACTTTCAGCACGGCTGTTGCCGCGCAAATGGCAAAAACAGAGCCTGGCAGCGCAGCCATTGCCAGCGAGTTTGCCGCACACACCCATGAAGTGCCTGTTTTGCGGTCGCGAATAGAAGACAATGCCCAAAACTACACCCGTTTCTGGGTTATCGGCAGACAGTCACCCGGCCGCACCGGCACCGATAAAACCTCAATCATGTTTTCCATTAAAGACGGCGTCGGAGCCTTGCATGAAATACTCAAGCCATTTAGCACCCATGCCATCAATATGACCAAAATTGAATCGCGGCCTTTCAGAAAAAAACCCTGGGAATACATATTTTTTATTGATATTGAAGGCCATCAGCAGGACAAACACATCAAGTCGGCCCTTGACGAAGTTGCAGCATCCGCCCAATTCATGAAAATTCTCGGCTCGTATCCCCGAAGCGATCGCATGCAGCCATTAGGTACTCCGTGACAGCCATGTTCAATCATATTGCTATAG
The DNA here is from genome assembly GCA_016932595.1 of Deltaproteobacteria bacterium. GTDB lineage: Bacteria > Desulfobacterota > WTBG01 > CAIYCZ01 > CAIRTM01 > CAIWCT01. Next base: position 18,674 of record JAFGCP010000008.1, on the reverse strand, counting down.
CCGGCCTCGGACTTATCTGCGGATCACTTGCCCGTGATATACGCGAGCTTGGTCTTTCCGCAACCATTACAGGCTTTGGCCGCAATCCTGCCCGCCTTAAAAAAGCCTGTGAAATGGGCTTAATAGACGCATGGCACACCGACTTCGCACCGGGCATTGCACAGGCCGATCTTATTATCATCGGCACCCCCGTACGGCTGATTCCGAAGCAGGTTCATGAAATGCTTCCGCATGTGAAGCAGGGTGCGGTAATCACTGATGTCGGCAGTGTTAAAACAGCCATAGTCGAACAGATAGAACCAGCTATGACGCCCGGCGTTTTTTTTATCGGCGGACATCCTATTGCAGGCACTGAAAATTCCGGTTTCGAGTCTGCTGTCCGGGGTCTTTTTAAAAATCGCGCCTGCGTCTTGACCCCAACCGGTACAACCGATCCATATGCCTTGAAGCGACTGACTGAATTCTGGACAGCCGTCGGAGCCCGTGTCGTGCAGATGGATATACAGACCCATGACATGATATTTGCCGGCATCAGCCATCTGCCCCACATGGTGGCCTTTTCTCTTGTGAATGCCGTCACGGATATGGAAAATTTCGAAAACCAGATACTGCAGTATTCCGCGGGCGGCTTTCGCGATTTCACCCGTATAGCCGCAAGTGATCCCGTCATGTGGCGTGATATTGCGCTTATGAACAGGGACCATATTCTGAATGCCCTGAGTTTTTTCGAAAAATCCCTTGGGGCATTGAAACAAAGCATTGCCGCAGGCGACGCATCATCGATTGAACAGTTCTTTAAAAAATCGCACGATACAAGACGGACCATATAACAAACAATGAGCTGCGCCACGTGAGCACACTAACCACACATAAAGCTTCTAAACTCGAAGGAGAACTGTCGCTCCCCGGCGACAAATCCATTTCGCATCGGGCGCTTATCTTTTCCGCCATCTCATCAGGGACATGCGAAATACACAACCTGTGTTCAGGCGAAGACGCTACCAGGACCCTTGAAATGTTCCGACACATGGGCATACAGGCTGAATTCCCCGGCGGGACCTTTTTATCCGTTACCGGCAAGGGACTTTACGGCCTGCAGGAGCCGTCCACAGTGCTCTATACCGGCAACTCGGGAACAACAACACGCCTTATGTCGGGGCTTCTGAGCGCGCAGCGTTTTTTTACCGTCCTGACGGGAGATACATCGCTTAACCAGAGACCAATGAAGCGGGTAGTCGGCCCTTTGCGCCAGATGGGAGCATGCATACACGGCCGCAATGACGGTCATTACGCACCCCTTGCGATTACGGGATCTCACCTGCACGGCATTGACTATCTGATGCCTGTGGCCAGCGCTCAAATAAAGTCAAGCCTCATGCTTGCCGGCCTTTACGCCGATGGCCCGACGAGAATCACGGAACCGGCTCTGTCCCGGGATCATACTGAACGCATGCTCGAGCATCTGGGTATTCCGATAAAGAGAAAATCAGAAACTGTTGAAATCACTGCGGCAGCAGCTATTCGCCCGGAGCGATATGACATTCCCGGGGATATCTCATCGGCCGCTTTTTTCATAGTCGCCGCACTCCTGGTTCCCGGCTCGGAAATTATGCTCCGTGGAATCGGCGTAAACCCGACGCGCACCGGCATTATTGATATTTTGCAGGCCATGGGTGGCAGGATAGAACTGCTCAATCTCCGGACGGTCTGCGGCGAACCGGTTGCCGATATTTTCGTGCGGGCAAGCCGGTTAAAAGGCATTATGATAAACGGCGGCATTATTCCGCGCGCCATTGATGAAATCCCCGTGATAGCCATAGCTGCCGCATGCGCGGAAGGAACCACCGTGATCAGCGATGCTGCGGAACTGCGCGTAAAGGAATCCGACCGCATCGCAACCATGACCAGCGAGCTTAAAAAATGCGGCGTTACGGTGCAGGAAAATGAAGACGGGATGATAATCACCGGCACCGAACAGCTTGAAGGAGCACGCTGCCAAAGCTACGGCGATCACCGCATTGCCATGGCGTTTGCCGTTGCAGGCCTTATAGCGAACAAAGAAATGACCATTGAGGACAGCGGCTGCATCAATACCTCATTCCCTGAATTCATGCCGAAACTTACAGAACTTATACGATAACGGCTGCTGAATACTGCGATGATGAGCGCCATAATAACAATTGACGGGCCGGTCGGCTCGGGAAAAAGCACCATCGGGCGGCTGCTGGCTAAAAAGCTTGGGTATGTGTACCTGGATACCGGCGCCATGTACCGCGTTATTGCTCTTGAATCCCGGGAGCGCGGTATTGCAGCAGGCGATGAACAGGCCCTGGCAGCCTTGTCCGGAACAATAGACATACAGTTCAAGCAGACCGAGGATCGGCAGCTGGTTTTTTCATCGGGCCGCGATGTAACCGACGCAATTCGAACCCCTGATATCAGCATGCTCGCATCGCGCATTTCCGCCCTGGGATCAGTCCGCAGTGCTCTTGTAGGGCTGCAGCGCCAAATCGGCTGCCATGGCGGCATTGTTATTGACGGTCGCGATGCCGGCACGGTCATCTTCCCGCATGCCCGGTTCAAATTTTACCTTGATGCCACAGTTGAAATTCGTGCGCAACGACGCTATAAAGAATTTATTGAAAAAAAAATAAATATCGATTATAATAGCTTGTTTTTAGACATACAAAAACGTGACCATGATGACAGCACCAGGAGCATAGCGCCATTAAAGCCCGCCCCCGATGCCGCCATTATAGATACAACCGAGATGACACTTGAGGATGTTCTCGAAGCGATTGTCACACACATCGCCTTGAACGAACAGGCCTCATTGCCATAAATAAAAATGGAAGAGAGGAAAAAACAATGGAACAAACCACTAACACCAACCAGCCCGCTGAGAATACCGAGCAGGCAAACAGCACGTTGATTGACGGCGAAAGCTTCGAACAAATGCTGGAAGAAAGTCTGAGTGCGCGCAAGGTTCAGACAGACGAGGTCGCACAGGGACGAATCATTCAGATTACGACCGATTATGTAATCGTCGATGTCGGTTGCAAATCTGAAGGTCAGATTCCCATCGAGGAATTCAAGGACGCCGACGGCAATATGACCGTTAAAGTTGGCGACAAAGTCGATGTGTTTATTGAGGGATGGGAAAACGAAACCGGCATGATGCCTCTGTCCAAAGACAAGGCGGATAGAATGCGCGTCTGGGACACCGTCAGCAAGGTCTATGACGACGACGGCCTCATCGAGGGAAAAATCGTCTCCAAAATCAAAGGCGGCCTTGCTGTTGATGTCGGCCTCAAGGCATTTCTGCCCGGCTCGCAAATCGACCTTCATCCTGTACGGGATCTTGACAGGCTGATCGGCCAGACCCTTCAGTTCAAAATACTGAAACTGAGCAAAAAACGTGGCAACATCGTGCTTTCCCGCCGCGCAATTCTGGAAAAAGAACGTGAAAGCCTTCGAGCAGAGACGCTTAAAAATATCGAAGAAGGCTCTATCGTTAAAGGAACGGTCAAAAACATCACCGATTACGGCGTCTTCATCGACCTTGGCGGTGTCGACGGCCTTCTGCATGTGACCGATATTTCCTGGGGCCGCATAACATCTCCCCGCGATTACTTCAATATCGGTGATGTCACCGATGTTAAAATCCTGAGTTTCGACCGCGAAAATCAGCGCGTTGCTCTCGGATTCAAACAGATGAAAACAAACCCCTGGGAGCTTGTGCAGCAGACATACGCGATTAATAACCGTGTCAGCGGCAAGGTGGTAAACATCACAAACTACGGGGCATTCATCGAGCTGGAGGAAGGCGTAGAAGGCCTCATCCACATCTCCGAGATGTCCTGGACGAAAAAGGTCAAGCATCCCTCACAGCTTATCTCGATAGGAGATATCGTCGAGGCAGTTGTTCTTGATGTCGATGTCGCCAGAAAACGCATCTCGCTGGGGCTCAAGCAGCTTGAGCCCAATCCCTGGTCGGTTATCGAAGAGCGGTATCCTGTCGGAACGGTCGTTGAAGGAAAAATCAAAAATATCACCGATTTCGGCATCTTCATCGGTCTGGATGAAGGAATTGACGGGCTTGTCCATATCTCTGATATATCATGGATACAGAAAATCAAGCATCCTGCCGAAGTGTACAAAAAAAGCGATATGGTCAAGGCGGTCGTACTGAGCATCGATAAAGAAAACGAGCGCTTCTCGCTCGGCATCAAGCAGCTTGAGCCCGACCCATGGGAAGAAGTACCCAAGAAGTACCGCCGCGGCCAGGTGGTAAAGGGCATGATTACCAATATAACTGATTTTGGCATTTTTCTTGAAATTGAGGAAGGCATCGAAGGGCTGGTTCATGTTTCGGAAATAGCCGAAGACAAAGCCCAGAACCTTAAGGAATTCGCAAAGGTCGGAGAGCCTCTTGAAGTGCTGATTATCAGCATTGACAAGCGCAATCGCAAAATCGGCCTGAGCCTGCGTGAGCTTTCTCAGGCTCAGGAAGACTATGCAATGAAAGGCTATCTTGAGCAGCAGGAATCAAGCCCGAATGCAACACTGGGTGATGTTCTGCGAGCTGCCGCTGAAATGAAGGCGCAGGAAGCAAAAGAGGGCGAAGAAAAAGATGCAACGGATGAAACCAAGTAGCTCCGTCATTTTTTAAAAAGCCAAAGGAAGGTGCCGGCATTCAGCACCTTCCTTTATTTTTCAGGAACCTGACATGAAAAAAAAGTTTTTTTTAACAGGTTTTATACTGCTGTTTTCCATCGGCATTGCAAGCTTAATGGGAGCATGGCTTTTCAGGGGTGAAAACATTTATTTCAGCAGGTCTATAACAGGCGGCAGCAAAATCGGTGTTATTGAAGTGGACGGGGTAATCACCCAATCACGCAATCTAATAAAAACCCTGCACAGCTACAAAAACGACCCGCATATTAAAGCTATTGTTATCCGTATTGATTCCCCCGGCGGCGGAGTAGCCCCCTCCCAGGAAATTTATGAAGAGCTTATAAAAGCGAGGGAACAAAAGGTCCTGATAGCTTCCATGGGGTCGGTCGCAGCTTCAGGTGGTTATTATATCGCCTGCGCTGCCCATAAAATTTTTGCCAACCCGGGCACGATTACCGGCAGCATAGGCGTCATTATAGAATTTGCCAACATTGAAGAACTGCTCGGTAAAATAGGCCTGAAAAGCGTTGTTGTAAAAAGCGGAAAATACAAAGATATTTTATCCCCCACACGTGAACTGGGCAATGATGAAAGGGCTATTATTCAGAGTGTCATAGACAGCATTCAGGGTCAGTTTATAGATGCTGTTGCGCTGGGCCGGGATATTCCCCGGGCAAAAATTGCCGAAATAGCAGACGGCAGAATATTTTCCGGCGAACAGGCAAAAACGCTCGGGCTCGTTGATGAGCTGGGAAATCTGGAGGATGCGATAAAATCCGCCGCTGAAAAAACCGGAATCAGCGGCGAGCCGGATGTCGTCTATCCTGAAAAAAAACGCCTGTCAATACTTGATTATGTCATTGAAGAATCAGCATCAAAAATCAGCGAGGTTCTCACAAGGACTACCATGAGCGCCCAGTTTATTATGCAGGCAAACCAAAAACACTAGAGCATGCACCTTTATTCTGCAACCGTTTGTACCGGAAACTCTTTGCTTCATTCGCCCGCGCTGAATTCTCGCAAGCTACACCAAGCGAGAAACTACGCAATGGCTCGAACCGCATGGGCTGCTTCAGCAAAAACTCTCCGGGGCCGTATGGCTGCAACATTTTCTAAAATGCTCAAAAAGTTCCGCGATGCCGGCTGAGAGCGTTGTCAATGGTCATCTGCTGCAGCCGCTGAACCCGAAGGATTTGCACCTTATGTCAATCTTAACACCCTGCTTGTTCTCATCCCATGATCCCTCCGGAAGCAACATCGCAGAATCGGCATGACAGAATATACAACGTCTATGATAAAAATGCCCCATGCAGAAAAAGTGCTGAATATTCTCTATGCTTTACCAGTTTCACTATGATCGGCTTGCAGGTACAACATGGTTAGATAACGTCATCAGACAGAATTCATAAAAACTATTTCAGGAGGGTTCAATGGCAATTGCAGAAGTAAGTATAGTCCCCATTGGCACTGCAACGACGAGCGTCAGTGACTTTGTGGCAGAGGCTGTGAGCATTGTAAAAACTTCAGGTCTCCGCTTTGAGCTGACAGCTATGGGAACCATGGTGGAAGGCGATCTTGCGGCGGTCTTGGAAACAATACAAAAAATGCATGAGTCTCCATTCAGCAAAGGCGTAAAGCGAGTATACACCGTAATTAAAATTGATGACCGCCGCGATAAACAGACCGGAATGGACTACAAGGTACATTCTGTTCAGGGTAAACTGTAAATTCATCCGTTCACTGACACGCAATCAACCATGAGCTCCGCACATCTGGCCTGTCTAGCCGGCCTGCAGATGCTATATAATGCGCCACCTTGCGCCTGCTTCAGCAATAAAAAAACCCGCTTGTACAAGCGGGTTTTTTTATTGCGAAACTAAACCTTAAAAGGTTTTCTGCAAATTGCCAACGGTGAACAGATCCGCAGGAACATCGATGCTGATTTTAGGGTTATAGAACTTTTGCTGGTCGCTGAGGCCTGAGTGGCCGCGCTGAAAATCCTGAAACTGGGTGCCGACAATAAAGGGTTTAACCTGACCTATTTCAGTCGGACAAGGCAGGGTATTGTTCATAAAGCATTTCCAGAATTTGCCGTTTGAATCATACAGTTCAGTCCAGAGAATAATATAGGTTTCAGGATCAACGTACCAGACTCTCTTGCCGTAAAGATAGTTGGGATCCTTGCTGATGACATCAACGACAAAAGTATTGCAGCGCTCAATAGTTAAGCCATTGACAAGTCCCTGGCCATCCTGGCGGGTCGTTGCCTTCATATCGGTGTGCCTGCTGCACAGCAGGTCTTTTCGACCCTTCAGCGTATAGTTATTACGGGTCAACTGGCCGTCCCACAGGTATTCATCATCATAAATAAGGTCGGACCCGTCGATCGAATCGGTTCGCTGTGCAGTGGACATTCTGCGAATCCGCCGGAACTGGCTGTACCACAGGTATGCATCATCTTCTTTTTTAGGATCATCATAGCGAATGGAGAACATGCGGGTATTCAAAAATTCAGCGGGCTTATACATATTGAGAAAATACGCGCGGTGCTGGCCTTTCGGGTTGTTTGCCACTGCGGGCAGGGGCTCTTTTTCTGTGCGATGGATGAAAAAGAATTCGGTATACTCCTGATCAGCAAGGCGCTCTGTTCTGCTTTTAGGGGTAATGTTCGGACCATATCTGCGATACTTTGCAGAGTCGCCATGATTATTGAACTCATAATTATAGGCGACCTCAAAGCCATCTTTCGGCTCTGGGAAAGGACGTCCTGCAATTTCTTTATAATTTGCTATGGTACCGTCAGGGTTCTTTTTTACCGTGGGAGAATACTTCTTTGTTGCCTCGCAAAAACCCTTTGTTTCTTTCACCGGCTGATAGGCAACGACAGTAAAAAAATTGCCCTCAGGAGGTGCGCCCCATTTTTCCGGCTCTTTCACCAGGCCGACATAGGATTCAGGAATAAAGGCCGCAACCTGGTCGATATTTGTTTTATCGATCTTTTTACCCACCCAGGTTTTTTCCCAGTCTTTGACTTTCGCAAGCTCATCGGGGGTGTAGGAAGTACCGATCACTTCCTGTGCTCCCGCAAGCGCCGGGGCAAGACAAAGCATGAATGCCCCGAGAAGCGGCAAACCGAACAGCTGATTCCATCTCTTCCTCATTACCTGTTCCTCCCAATAAAGTTTATACAATAAAAAACTTCTTTGAACTAGAATTCATACCGCAGGCGAAAAAGCAGGCTGTCTTTATGGGCATAGCCGTCTCCGACATACTCGTTTTTGGCGCCGCCATAAAACTTTGCGCCAATGTCGGCCCGCCAGTGCTCACCGGGAAAACTATAGGTAAAGCACGGTACGACAAACCATTTCTGGCACATCAGATTATAGTTGGCGTTTAATACAAAAACCCATGTTGTGTTGAACATTTCCTGCTTTAAAAAACAGGACACGGTCTGGGTATAGGGATCGTCTCTGCGGTGATTATACCCGGTATCGACAATAAGGTCTTCATGCATATTGCGGATATACTCGACATAATAGGTTATGCTGATATCGGTGAATTTGCCCGTGCCGATTGCCTGTGTCCACCAGGGGATGTCGAATTTGTCATTCCACTGTATCGCCACGCCCAGAAGATCATTCTTGGCCCTGTCATAAACGCCGGTTGATTTGGCGTCTGTACCAAGGTTGCCCGGGCTGTCCAGCGCATAAAACCATTCAAGCCGCCATACGGAATCATGCCACGGCCTGATGACCGTCTGGGCCGTGCCGCCGAAAGTCTGATAGCGTTTAAAGCGAAAAACATCGCCGCCCTTCCAGGCCTTGCCATAGGCGGGCTTATCAAGAATCAAGCCGACGACATTGGGCAGTGCATAATTGTTGCCATAGTCAGCTGCGCGGTTGGCATCTGCTATTGGGTTGTCGCTCTTTGCATTCCAGTACAGCACGGACCAGTCTATGTCCCAGGTATAGCCCTGAATTCTGAAACCGAGTTCCCAGTTGTCAGTTGCCCAGCCGTTGGGGGCATCGCGGGTCCACTTGGACTGCTGCCAGTGGTAGATGCCATCGGTATCGTACTTGGGATTAAAGGCGCTCTGATTATGGGGCGGCCCCCAGTGGGTGCCTTCATAGGGCAGGTACTGCTGCTGGAAGTACCCTGGATTGATGATATTCTCGAAAATAAGATTGCCTGGCAGGGATGACTGATAGCTGGTTCTTATCATCCAGAGGCCCTTCTTGATCTCTTCCCAGTTGTCGACGCCGGGCACGCCCAGGCGCAGGTCAAGGGGGTTCACCACATCCGCCACGCGCTGCATATCGAGCTGGCCCCAGATAACGATCTGCTTGCCGACGCGCATATCCCAGGGGCCCTTCACAAAACTGAGATAGGACTCAGTCAATATATCTTCAAACTTTCTTGGACTCTGATATTTTTGAATATCATCGTGGGCCATATACCGGTGAACTTTATCATCGTAGGATGGCGAAGCTTCAAACCAGTAGCGCAGACCGTTGAACCAGGTGATGTTCATATCGGCTGATTCTTTGAGCTTGTAAATGCTTTCAAAATACAGCGAGGTATTGGCAAAATCGACTCGTGAATCGTGATACTTTTCCTCCCCCTTGTCCCAGCTGGTCCGGTAGTACACGGTCTCCTTGGCAAAGCCGCTTATCTCGAGCCTGCCGTCAAGAAACTGTTCCGATGCCAGCGCAGGCCTGCCGGCGCATAACAGTATGCACGCGCAGACTGCCACCATGCATAGTGCTGCAATAAAACTTTTCCTCATGTTCCCTCCTTTTTCGAAAAATTAATCTTCAAAACTATTACTTTTTCGCAAAATTTCTTGAAAAGTACCACACAAAAAAAAGGAATTCAATTATTATCTAAACATTTTTTAGATTAAAATTTTCAGCCACCTTGTTTCTTTTTTTCACATGAACAACCATTATGAGCACCTGTAAAAAAGCCCCCTGCTGTGCACAGGGGGCTTGAAAAATCAGCCGTACATGCCGAAGTTAGCCCGCATCATTAGTACCTGTCGCCACGAGCAATAAACTTCGGTTTAAAGAGCGCTACGCAGGCGGGCACAACATAGATTGTAGCAATCATGCTGCACAAACCCATGATAATGAAAAGATTGCATGTTACAGAGAGCGGCATAAAATGCGGCAGCGTAAAAGGTCCAAGAACATAAATAAATCCGACAAGCATGCTCATGGCAATATACAGGCTCCCTTTGCCTGTCGCGCCCATGGCATCGCCTATGGCCTGGTCCCAGGATTTGCTTGCTGCATAGCCTGCCGCGATGCTGCTGAGCATATATAAAATACCGGCTGAAAACAGCCCGTAGCCGATCATGATATAGGGCAGCGTTTCAACGGTGAGAAAAGCCGTATTGGGAATTGACATATACTTAAAAGGTATCACGACGATAAAAAGCAGCGGCAGCAGTACGGTAATGCCTCCCGCCACTGAGCCGAAGCGCACAGCCGTTATAATAAAAATTGCAAGAGTGGCGATGACAAAGGTCCAGAAGAAATACAGCCGCACACAATCATTGACATCGGCCTGTATACCGATGGGCCCTCCGCCGATCCGGTAATACACATGCGGAAACGTATCGACCTGGGTTTTTTCAGGCAGCAGCGGTTCGGATTTTGAGATCATGCGGTCAAGGCTGCGCATGAATGTGTCCGGATACTGCTCATCGCTTGCGCGTATGCCGAATTTGGAGTGCTGCGTTATATATTCGCGTATCCGCTGCATAAGCGGTTTAATGACGCTTTCTGTTTTATCCCGGCAATAAATATACATGCACATGGCTTTTTGATCCGTATCGATGAATTTGTCCATGGATCCGGGAGCTGCCATACTGATGATATTGACATAAAACATTTTAACATGTTCGTCGTTGGTCGGCACAAATGACCAGTTCGGATCATTTTCATGGGTGCCGCGTGACCGTCCGGGCAGTTGTTGAAGCACATATACCGGCGCCGCGACGATGGGCCCCATTTTAGGATCCATGGGTGTGCGGCCAAGAAACCGGCAGAACTCCATTGAATCGCGCAGCAAAGCCGGATTGTCATTTATTGCAGATTTCTCATCACCCTGCGCGATGATATTCATGGAGGCAAAATACCCCATTCCCGCAAAGCTCATCTTGAATGCGTCCATATTGTAGCGGTGCCAGGCCAGCAGCGTCGGAGAGCCGGGAGAAGCATTGCCATAGACTATTTTTTTCATGGAGGCAAATCCCATGATGATGGCAAGCAGCATGATGACGATAACCGCATACTTGCCCCAGCCGCAAACCCAGCGCGCCGAGCGTTTCATGAATTTTGCTTCTTTAGCTTTCTGCGCAGCCACCGGCATATAGGTCAGCAGCACTGGCACAAAACCAACGGCAATAATAAATGAGGCGCATGCCCAGAAAACACCTGACAGGAACAACGGCCTGAGCCCGGGCAGGGGCGCAAGTGCGGCCAGCAGAAGACAGATGCCGGCTATGAGCATCGCCGTGGCGCAGGGGCCGTACAGGGCGATGATCGTGGCCTTTGCAGCCTGCGCGGGGGCAGACCCGGCAGCGCGCTCGGCTGCAAATCGTTTGATGAAAAATACGGCATTGGCGACGGCTATCATAGATATGAACAGCGGAAGCCCGAACAGCGCAGGGTCGAGATTGTATTTAAAAAACCCGAGAAAACCAAGCCCCCAGACCGAACTGACGATCCCGGCCAGAACGGCAATAACGGCGCCCTGCAGGCTCCTGAGCGAAAGAAACAGGATAATAAAAATAAGCAGCACCGAAAGAGCGATCATTTTAACAACAGCAGGTATCAGGGCCTTTATAAATCCCTTTTCCACGGGCAGGCAGTTGATTAAGACACTGATATTCTTATTTTCATATTTTTTGCGCAGGGTCTGCAGCTTTTGAAAAATATCATCATAGTCGGCCTGACCCTCGAGAAAGTCGGCCATTATGACGGTTGATTTGCTGTCAAAAGAAACAAGGACGGGGTACGGAATACCCTGATACACTTTCATGCGAAGCTGATCGATTTCATCCTTGGTCCTGGGCACATCGGGAAACATGATGGAGGTCATGTTCATACCGGCCGCCGTTATCTGAATATCCTTAAGCTTCGAAGAGTAAAGGTCGAACATCTTGTTGCGGTCCATGCCGGGGAACAACTCGGGATTACGCAGATCCGTATCGATGTCCTTCACCATCTGGAGCGTTTCATGGTTGAAAATATCATCATAGGCGCCGCCATCATCCTTATCGCGGACCTGCAGCACGATATACAGCTGATTGGTGCCGCCGAATATTTTTCTGGCTTCGTCTTCGAGCTTGATATTGGGGTAGCCTGCGGGACGCAGGGCCGTGTCGATGGATTTAAAGCTCAGGCCGGAAACAGCGGCTATCAGGAAAACAACCGTAAGCGTGAGAAAGCCCAGCAGTACGGCCATCCTTTTTTCTATAATAAAATCTGCAAAACGATTTTTCATGATCATGAACCCTTTCTGAGATGGGAATTAATATTGCTCGGGTAATGATTTCCGCCAAAGGGATCCAAACAGGTTAAACGGCTTGTAGAGCTTATTCGTAACCTCTTTTGGCACGGGAAAATCCTTGACCGTGTAATAAATACCCGCCCGGGGATTCCAGGTTTTACCCCCATCTGCTGTGAGCATAATGGTATCGCTTGCTCCAACGGCAATGCCTTTAGCGGGATTAATAAAAGCAATATCCCTCAGCCACCATCCTGTTTTGATGGCTCCATCCTGAAACTTCCAGGACCTGCCGCCGTCATTGGACATGAACAGGGATCCGCGGTCGCCGACCGCCCATCCATTATTCCCTTTCATGCACAGGCTGTACACGCCGAGATTTTTCTCAGCCGTAAAGTTTTCCCAGGTTGCGCCGGCATCGGAGCTGTATAAAAACAGGGAATCCATCCCGCAGGCAACGAACGTCGTTGTATCTTTTGCAATAATTCCATAAAGCGTTTGGCGGGGCCTTTCAATTTCTTCATCTATGGTGGCACGCTCAAATATTTTCGGCTGTATACTGGTCCAGGTCGTGCCGCCATCCACGGTTCTCAGCATGGTGCCCGTCTCGCCGACGACAACACCGGTATTCTGGTCGATAAAAGCGACATTGTTCAGGGTCTTGTCCTGCTCCTGGCCCTGCACGGACCAGGTCATGCCGCCGTCCTGCGTATGGATGATCAGGCCCATTTCACCCACAGCCCATCCGAGCTTTTCATTAAAAAAACAGATGCCGAAAAGATGTTTATCGGTATTTGTTTTCTGCTTTGTCCAGGTCTCTCCGCCATCTGTGGTATGCAGCACAATGCCGCTTATGCCGGCAACCCAGCCGATTTTGCTGTTGAGGAAAACACCATCTATGAGCAGTGACTCGACGCCTGACTTCTGCGAATTCCAGGTTGCGCCCGCGTCAGAGGAGTGAAAAATGACGCCATAATTGCCGACCAGCCAGATATTTTTATCGTCAGGCGCCATAACGCCGTGAATATTTTCTCTAGTAACCGACTGCACCATCGGTTGCGGCTTGGCTGCCGCCTGTTCCGCAGCGCCAGACCAGCTGCTGAGGCAAACACCTGCACCGCATATGAGTGCAAACAAAACCCCGAGTCTCAATAGCTTCTTCATCCATTCTTCTCCTTATATTATAAATAGTAAAATTAGATGAAACCCCAGCTAACTCCATGCAGGGTACGCGCAGCACAAATTAAATTTATGAATAGCATGCAGGCGGTCATTTACGAGTACTAAATGACTGCTCCGGGAACTGCCGTCTTGTGTATAATGAAAGCTGTGTATATTGAAATTGCAAATAATAAGGTAGAAAAAAAGGGCTCTTTTAGTTTAAGCCCTGTTCTCTTAAGGTTCCACATATTTTGCAGACAAAATTTTCTTGACAGAAAGTTGGGCATAGTTTATCTGTTTAACAATCGAAGTCAAGAAAATTTAGGGTAAATCAGCCCAAAATAAAAATTGAACCATTCGCAAGATTACAGCTAGGAGGAAACAGTGAAAAGTGCATATGATCTTATAGTCGTCGGAGCAGGCCCTGCGGGATTGACCGCAGCCAAAATCGCTGCTGAAAATGGTCTTTCTGTTGCTCTGCTGGAGAGAAAAAACTCGGTTGAAGAGATACTGAGAATGTGCGGCATGATGATAGTGTCGCTTTCGGGGGCATACATGGGTGAACGGGTTGTCCTCAATGAAGAAGCCGGGCTTATGTGTTTTCCCAACAACGGTTTCAGCGTAAAATATGACGGCCCTACCAAAGACTTCTATACCTGGCAAATGTATTCGCCCAATGGAGAAAAGTTCAGTTTCGGGGATTATGCAGCCAATAGCGCCAAAGGCAAAGCAGGCCGCGCTAGCGCGGTGTATGATAAAAGCTGGTTTCTTGCCGGACTTCTTGGGGAATGCAAAAAGCTCGGGGTGCAGGTCTTCACGGGAGAAAATGTAATCGACGTCCGTAAAAAGTCTGAAGGCGTTGAGGTTCAGACCGCAAGCGGCAAACACTTCAGCGGCGCATTTGCGATTGCCGCCGACGGTCGCAATTCCCGCGTGGCCCGCGTCATGGGCATGAATAAAAACCGCGGCTTCTACGGCTCCGTCACCTCAATCGGCTATGAAATGACCAACCTCAATCTTCCCGAGCCCTATGCGCTGCATATGCCCCTTGTGCAGAGCGGCGACCCGCCCATGCTCGGCTTCGTCTGCCCCAGGGCCTGGGACAATGATGGGGAATACACCTGGCTTGCCATGATAACCAATGTCGATCCCAATACCGACCATGAAAGCCTCTTTGACCTGTTCACCCAGAAAAGCCGCTATGCATCCTGGTTCAAGGGTGCTAAAAAAGTGCGCAAATGCGGCTGCGCCGGAAATATGTATTCACCTATTATTCATCCTTTTAAGGACAATGTTATTTTTGCCGGTGACTCGGGGTGGTGCCAGGAAGCTGAAATGACCGGAGCAGTAATGAGCGGCTGGAAAGCGGGCAGCGCTGTCGTTCTTGCCATGCTTGAAGGAAAGCTCAATCAGCAGGGCATACAATCATATCTTGACTGGTGGCGAACCGCCCATATTGAAAAGTGCGATTACAAGGTATTCCTCAAAAACCTGTATATGCCGGTGCTGTGCAACGATAAGGAAATCGACTATATCTTCAGCAAAATCAATTTCGTGCTTCCGACCGTCCTTGACCCGTATGAAGTGCCCGAAAACATCGGCAAGGCTTTAATGAAAATCATGCCCGACATACAGAAAGAGCGTCCCGATCTGATTAAAAAAATGGCAGGTTTCAATGATTTGCCGCCTGAAGTCGTCCTTAAAAAAACTATTCGTTCAGGATTCAACTGCAGCTTCACGACGTGATGATCAGGCGCAGGTAAAAATATTATTTAAAGCATGCGACCGGCAACCTTCAGCCGGTCGAACGCTTTCATTTTACTGTTGGTCGTTCGAGTCACCATCACAGAAAAGGGAGAGGAACTATGAAGCAAAATCCTATGGCACTCATGGCGGCGGCACTGTTGCTTATTGTATGCTGCGCCAGCCCGGCACTGTCTGCCGAACAGAAAAAAGGTCTTCTTGTCTATGACTCCATTTACAGCTCAACCAATGAAGTTGCCTACTGGCTCAAAGCCATCATCGGCAATGAGCAGCCCCTTGATGTAAAAAAACTCGATCAGGTCATCACCGTCAAGCCCTACGATTACGTCATTATCGGAAGCTATTCCAGATGGGAGAAGCCTTCGCCGAAAATTTATAAATTTGTAGAAAAACACCAGATGGACCTCACGCAGAAGCAGGTCTGTTATTTTCTGCTGCAGGGTGACTGGGATGAAACCATGGTCCTCAAGGCCCCCGGCGCTCCGGTAAAGCAGATAGCCGGCAGAAATTACCTGTTCGACATTCAGGAAAAATTCCCCAATGTAAAACCCGTCATCATCGGCGGATTCGGCGGACGTCAGGTCATGCCGACACTCAACGGTCCTGACGCCTTCATGATCTGGGTTGTCGGCAAACTTTCAAAAGAAGGCGAGCACTGGAGAGGTCTTGACATCTGGGAATCTCTGGTGCCAGCCCGCGTCGAAGTATTCGGCAATGAAGTTCGCACCAAAATCCTTGGCCTTGAGCCATTGGCGGATGTTCAAAAGTATCGGGGCTTCTGGAATTCCCTGCAGCCGGCATCGCTGAACGATCCCTCAAAATTCAAGACTACGACACTCGTGACAAAAGACGGCGGCAAAACCTGGGAGGCAAAAGCCGAACGCCCCTATACGGTCAAGCAGAACACTGAAAAAATCTACTATTCCCGTTCGCGCATAAAAGCTGATCTGCCCCAAACCATGAACCTTATTACTGAATGGGCAAAAAAGGAAGGCCTTGAGCTGAAGGAGCTGCGCAAAGCATTTTATATAACCTACTACAATGCCGTCAAAAAAGTCGACGGCAAGGACATGATAATCTATGTCGTCGCCGCAACCATGCCTGATGATCCTGGCAATGTTCATGTTTCCTTCAGGTCATGGGACAAGCCAGCGGTTCGCAAACCCCTTGAAGAAGCAATCGATAAGGGCGAGCAGATGATCTGGGCCGACGGCAGAAAGGTCGAAGGCAGATAACACGGCGCTGCACTACATAATGTAAAAAGAGGCGGGCGCATGTCCTGCCTCTTTTTTTTCCAGCAACCTGAGCAGGGAGGACAGTCCATGAAGATTATAAAAATTCTCCTGGGAATCATACTGGTTTTCGTTCTGATTATTGCAGCAATCGCCATCAGCACCCGGATGGAGGGAGATAAGCAGTATGCCCAATACGCTGCTGCAACCGCTGAAGCGCTCAAAGCTTTTCCGCTCAAGCCGTATCCGGTACAGGAAAAGTACCGGCATGTCAGATCGCTGCCGCTCATGGACATAGCGGTTTCCAGCAGCACCGGCGACCGCCTCGCCCGCGTTAACTCGCTGGATGCCACCATGCTGCTGTTCATGAAAATGTATACACTCATGATACGTCCGAGCTATGACTACAATCTGCCGGTCATGTCGGTTGATTTCATTTTTCTCCCCTTCGGTAAACGAATGTATGTCATTGAATTAATAGATCCGGCCAAAATAGATGACCCGAACAAAAAGATCTGCTACGATACAATGAAGGCAGCCTATGCGAAAGTCGCTTCACTGCCTTCAGCGGGAACACGCGACTGGTATAAAAATTTTCTCACGGATTTCAGCATACATGCCAAGGCTGAAAAAGCCGATGACGCCATGCTCCTGGCGGTCTACAAGGCGTATCTCGCGGCATATATCACCATGGCGCAAAATGCTCAAAAGCTGCCCCCCGAAACCAGCCTGAAGATGAAGGAGGGCCTTGAAAAATATGTCTCCACGCTTCTATCACAGGGCGGTCCGGCGGTAGATGTATTTAAAAAAATACTCGGCGAAAACGGCCAGAAGGAATATGTGCGGACTGTTATGTTCGGGCTCGATTAAAATCCCCTGCTCGCACAGCAAGCCGGATGCCATCAAGGCACCCGGCTCCTTTTTTTTCTGCGCCCCGCCAGTGCTTCCCGGGCCCCAGCATGTCGATCAATCAATAGCGATCCGTGAGGTCAGCTTCTCGACCTCAAGCTGCGCTATGCGCGCGTCATACCGGGCAACGATCAGCCTGACCTGAGCCTGGGCATAGTTTACCTGCGCATCACGAAAGTCAAGAGAGTCGGACGCCCCTGTTGCATAGCGCTCCTTCTGGCGCTCTAAGTTCAGGCGCGCCGTGTCCAGATTCTGCTCTTCGAGCCGCAGTTTTTCCATGCGTTTCAGAAACGTCGTATATTTCTCCTGCATCAGCCCGGCGATCCTGTTTTCGATATCGCGCACGTTCAGCATGCTGTTGATCGATTCGATACGGGAATTCTGGAGGTTTATGCGGTCGATATCGCCGTTAAACATATTGAAGGACATCACAAGGCCGACGCCGGCGTTTATCGCATGAGCGTTGCGGTCAGCCATGGGGCCGACGTCGCGACCGAAAAGCGATCTGTCGCTGTAGCCGTAGATGCCGGAGAGATCCACACGCGGCCAGAATGCCGATTTAGCGATACGGACGTTTTCCTCTGATGCATTCTGATTGTACCGTGCCGTGCGCAGCGTACTGTTGCGGTCCCGCGCCATGGCGAGCAGCTCGTCAAAAGAGTGCTTGAGCGGCTCGACCTGAATGTCCTGCACAACATTCAAAGGATCAAGCGGGTCGCGGGCAAGCAGTATGTTCAGGTCATTGCGCGCGATAGTAACAACCAGTTCCTGGTCCAAAAGGGTCGATTGGTCCTTGTTGAAATCAACCCGGGCGTTCAGAATGTCCGTCGATGACGCGCCTCCGAGCTCCTGGCGTATCTCTTCCCTGTCCAGGCGCACCCGCGAAATATCGCGGTTTGTAAGGGCGACGTCGAGCAGCTGCTGCTGCTGTACAAGATTGAAAAACGAGGCCATGATGCTGACGACGGTCGACTCGATCTGATCGCGGGACTGGGAGGTGCCGGCACGGGCAAGCTCGTCATAGCGCCGCTTGTCGGCAAACATCCTGAAGCCGTCAAACAGCGTCCAGCTGAGCTGTATGTCCGAGGTCCACAGGCGCGTGTCGCTGTTGCCGAAGCTTGCCGGGGAGCCGGTGTTTTCATTGACGCCGTCGTAGCGGTAGCTCTCCGCCGCATCGAGTTTGGGCAAGAAACCTGCAAGGCCCCTGCCCCTGTTGTTTTCAGCGATGCGGGCCGTATTTCGGGCAATGCGTATATTGTAGTTGTTTTGAAGGCCGATCATGATCGCCTCTTCGACCGTCATCTCTTTTTCCGCTGGTTCGGCGGCAGGGCAGCTGATGCAGCCGGACGCGAAGAAAAAAATAAAAAAAGAAATGACCTGTAAAAAGGTCCGCGTTCCACCTCTGCGCATTGTGCA
>JAFGCP010000077.1 GCA_016932595.1 Deltaproteobacteria bacterium | reverse complement strand
ATGCAATCAACAAAAAAGAACTTATCGACGGTGTGCTGCTGGGTCTTGGCGAGCCGGCAACCGGCCCCTATATACCCAAAACCTGGCCCTATAATCCCCATGTGAAAAAATATGATTATAACCCCGCCGGGGCCAGGAACCTGCTTGCCCAGGCAGGCTGGCGCGACAGCGACGGCGACGGTTTTCTGGACCGCGACGGCAGCCCTTTTGAGTTTACCGTGCTTGTCGGCATGGGCAATCCCGTTCGGCTCAACAGCGCTGCAATCATCCAGTGGCGGCTTGAGCAGATCGGCATCAGGATGAACATTCGCGTGCTTGAATGGTCCACGCTCATCAATGAATTCGTTGATAAAAAGCGCTTTGAAGCGATTCTTCTCGGATGGAGCATCGGGCTTGACCCTGATCAGTATGATATCTGGCACAGCAGCAAGACCCATGAAAAAGAACTCAATTTCATCTCCTATCAAAACCCTGAAGTTGACTCCCTGCTTGAGCAGGGCCGCCGCACTTTTGATCTGCCCGGCCGTAAAAAAATTTACGGCCGCCTGCAGGAAGTGCTGGCGGAAGATGCGCCGTATGTCTTTCTGTATGTGCCGTATGCACTGCCGATTGTCAGCTCCCGGTTTCACAATATTACACCATCGCCGATCGGTATAAGCTATAATATCAACACGTGGTATGTTCCAAAAAAACTGCAAAAACACAGCCTGATGCCCTGACGAGCCATGATTGTATATTTAGCAAAACGCCTGCTGTCAATGATACCCGTGGTGATTGGAGTGACGCTCATCTCGTTTCTGATCATTCACCTTGCTCCCGGCAAGCCCACAGATGTCATGACCGAGCTCAACCCCAAGATGACGCCCGAGGCCCGCGAGCGTCTTGTCAAATACTACGGCCTGGACAAGCCGGTCCTGGTACAGTATGGCCTGTGGCTCAAGCGCATAGCGCTGCTTGACTTCGGCAACTCCTTTTCAACCGACTCGCGGCCCGTCATCGACAAAATCTGGGACAAAAAAGTTCCCGTTGCAGACCGCAGGCTTTCCATCACGCTGCTTATTAATATTCTCTCCCTGCTGCTCATCACAGCGATCGCCATCCCCGTCGGGGTGTACTCGGCAACGCGGCCCTACTCCCGCGGCGACAGGATTACGACCGTACTGGTCTTTATCGGTTTTGCGACCCCCACGTTCTGGCTCTCCCTTCTCATGATGATGCTCTTCAGCGTGAAGCTCGGGTGGCTTCCCATATCGGGCCTTAAATCGCTCAACTATGCAACACTCAGCGCTTCGGGACAGGTGCTGGATAAGGCGATGCATCTTATTCTGCCCCTGTTTGTGTCGGCCTTCGGCGGCATAGCGGGCATGTCGCGCTATATGCGCTCCAGCATGCTTGAAGCCATTCGCGCCGACTACATTACTACAGCACGCGCAAAGGGGCTTTCAGAGAGGGCGGTTGTCTACAAGCATGCGCTGCGCAATGCACTGCTCCCGCTGGTGACAATACTGGGAATGTCG
Organism: Deltaproteobacteria bacterium; assembly: GCA_016932595.1. GTDB lineage: Bacteria > Desulfobacterota > WTBG01 > CAIYCZ01 > CAIRTM01 > CAIWCT01. Next base: position 9,202 of record JAFGCP010000077.1, on the reverse strand, counting down.
ATACCGGGGCTGGTGGGCGGGTCGGTGATTTTTGAGACCATATTCGGTATCCCCGGCATGGGGCAGCTGTCATATCAGGCCATCATGGCCAGGGACTACCCGGTTATCATGGGCCTGCTGACAGTCACGGCTTTTCTGACACTTATCGGCAATCTGGTTGCGGATATCTGCTATGCATTCATCGATCCGAGAATACGGGTGCACTAATGCCTGAAAAATCTCATGCACAAAGGGCTGCACGGGCAGCATATTGCTATGCATAAAACTACCGGCATTGTAAAAGAACTCCTGCGCAACAGGCTCGCCCTTGCGGGATCAATTGTTGTGAGCATGCTGGTCCTGGTGGCGATTTTCGCCCCCCTTGTGGCCCCCTACAACTGTAAAGAAATCAATGTGCAGGCAATTCTTGCCCCGCCGAGCCCGTCACACTGGCTTGGCACGGATGAACTGGGGCGCGATGTTTTAAGCCGCATGATCTGGGGTTCCCGCATCTCGCTTGCCGTAGGCTTTGTTGCCGTCGGCATCTCGACCCTCATCGGGATAATTCTGGGCGCCCTTTCCGGCTATTATGGCCGCTGGTTCGACAGCTGCATAATGAGGTTTGTCGATATCATGCTCTGCATCCCCAGTTTTTTTCTCATATTGGCAGTCATTGCCTTTGTGGGGCAGAGCATCTGGAATATCATGGCCATCATCGGCATCACCTCATGGATGGGAGTAGCGCGCCTGGTTCGTGCGGAATTTCTCTCCCTCAAAGAGCGCGAATTCGTCCTTGCAGCGCGGGCGTCGGGCGCAGGCGATATGAGAATCATCTTCTTGCAGATTTTGCCCAATGCCATGGCGCCGGTCTTTGTTTCTGCCATACTCGGCGTTGCCGCAGCAGTGCTTATCGAAAGCTCTCTCAGCTTTCTGGGCCTGGGCGTTCAGCCGCCGACCCCGAGCTGGGGCAATATTCTCACCTCCGGCAAGGATAATATTGAAACAGCATGGTGGCTTTCCGTATTTCCCGGAGGCGCAATCCTGCTGACCGTGCTCGGATATAATCTGCTTGGTGAGGGGCTGCAGGACGCGCTCAACCCCCGGCTCAATAAAAAATAAGGCCGCCCGCAAAACAAAACCGCCTCAACATGAATGACGGCTGGTCTGTTTGAAAAGAAATTGACAGACGCAGGCAAAAAATATAGAAGCAACCATGAACCGTGCAGGAGTTGTATCTTTTGCATAGAGGATGCATCATGGAAAAACATACGACCAGAGTCGTTCTCGACGCCATGGGAGGCGATTTTGCCCCTCATGCCGCTGTTGAAGGAGCTGTGCTGGCATGCAGCCACTATCCGGTGCATATCACGCTGGTGGGCAACAAAGAGGCGATCATGCCGCATTTGCGCAGGCTGCAGGCTCTCTCCGGTATGCCCATTACCGTTCATCACACCTCCCAAATCATCGATATGGGAGATAACCCACTTGATGTAGTCCGCAAAAAAAAGGATTCCTCAATTCGCGTCGGTCTGGAGCTTCTCCACGATACAAAGGCGGATGCTTTTGTCAGCGCCGGCAATTCAGGCGCTGTTGCCTCGGGCAGCCTGTTTGTTTTGAAACGCATCAGCGGCATTGATCGACCCGCAATTGCAGCGGTTCTGCCGACTCTTTCAGGCCGGGTGGTTGTTGCCGACACCGGCGCCGGCAGCGCCGTTAAACCCTTCAACCTGGTTCAGTTTGCGATCATGGCATCAGCTTACAGCAGCCGGTACCTGAACTGCAAAAAACCGCGGGTCGGGCTTTTAAGCAATGGGTCTGAAGATTCCAAAGGAACCGATATCATACGCGAGGCGCACGGCCTGCTCAAAAACAGCTCCCTGAATTATGTCGGCTATGTTGAAGGCCGCGATGTCTTCCGCAGCGCAGCCGACGTCGTTGTCTGTGACGGTTTTACCGGCAATGTCCTCCTGAAAGCTGCTGAAGGAGTAGCAGAGAGCTTTGCAGTCGCACTGAAGCAGGAGTCGAAAAAAGATCTCATTTCTATGATCGGCGCCCTGCTCTCGAAAAAATCCTTTGCACGGCTCAGGAAGCGCTTTGATTATGCCGAATACGGCGGGGCGCCCCTGCTGGGCGTTACTGCGCCGGTTATTATCTGCCATGGCCGCTCCAATGCCCAGGCTGTCAAAAATGCAGTGAAAGCAGCCATGGACTATGCCGTTTCTAATGTGGTATCCCATATTCAGCATGATCTTGAGATAAACCGCGATCTGCAGTCCGTTGGCAGAAAGCCGTCATTCATCAAGCGCATGCTGCATGATATGTATGGCAAGCGCGATTCATGACAGTAACTATACCTGCACCACATTATAAAGAGCACCGCAAGCGCATAAAAGAGCGATTCAGCTCAGAGGGCCTTGTGCCCTTTCGAGACTATGAAGTGATCGAGCTGATGCTCACCTATGCCATAGCGCAAAAAGATCTCAAGCCCCTTGCCAAGGAACTCATAGCGCGCTTTGGATCCTTTCAGGCCGTGCTTGAAGCATCTGTTGAAGATTTGCAGCAGGTCAAGGGCATAGGCGAGCATGCCGCCCTTCTTATAAAGCTTTTCAGGGATGCCATACAGTATTATCTCCGAAGAACCATTAAAAATCTTGATATCATTTCCTCGCCTGCTGATCTTGTAAAATACTGCACATCAGCCATGGCGCATCTTCCCGATGAGCAGTTCCGCGTCGTCTATCTCAATGCAAAAAACCAGGTTCTTGCAGATGAAGTGGTGCAGACCGGAACGGTTGATCAGACAGCAGTGTACCCGCGGAAAATTATCGAGCGGGCGCTGAGTGAAAACGCCGTTGCCCTGGTGCTGGTGCACAATCATCCCAGCGGCAGCCCGGAACCATCTGTTCATGACCGGAGCCTCACCGCCTCCATCGTCTCAGCCGCTGCAACACTTGATATCAGGGTGCATGATCATATCGTCATAGGCCGCAACGGCTACCGGAGCTTCCGCGAGGAAGGCCTGCTGCAATGACGGCCCCCCGGCGCATACTACCGGTAAACTATTCTCTGCGCAATATCATCGACTCCATTCTATCGGATATCCCCAAAGCAAGAAAATATTCAAATTCAAAAAAACAAAGTATTTACAGTAAATTAACTATTATAATCTCAAAAAAAAATGAGCTTTTTAATCTCCTGTCGCCACGCCATATCCAGTCCTACCCGATTGAAGGCGCAGGGCTTTTTGCCCGCATAGCCGTGATCCCGCCCGAACTTGTAATCGTCGATGAACGCTTCAAAAATATGTGCTGCATGCCCTACTGGACCATCTACAAAGGCTCAGATGGCGGCGCCTACAAGCGATTTGACCGCTGCCCGGGTTATGGCTGGCTGCCCGGATGCCCGCCCCAGTCGCCCCCTGTCGCTAGCGTACAGGCTGTAATTGACAAAGCCGATATGTTTATTGTGCTGCAGACGCGGCTGCTCTCTGAGCGCTGGGGAGTCGGCTGGAAGTTTGCCGTGCTGCACCGGCTGGCCCGTGATATTGAAGCAGTGCTGGGAAAAGGTACCGTCATCGAGCGCTATGGCTCGGGCCCCTGCAATGCCTGCACTGCGCAGCACTGCCTGCACAGCCAGCCCTGCGCGTCACCGAAGCTGAAGACAATTTCACTTGAGTCAATGGGGATTTGCGTTGACAGGCTCTGCTCTGATCTTGCCCTGCTGACCGGTGACCCGCGCTGGCGCCTCACCTGGCTCAAGCATTTCGGCCTGCCGCAGCAGACACCAAAAAAATGGAAATATGTTGAAGCCCTTGCGGTTAAATTCTCAAATAGGCCATGACAGTTGTGTTGGGCAGTATTCGGTAGGGTGCGCCGTGCGCACCATTCCGGATCATGGCACGGATATTTGCGTTGATATGCCTACGGGGTGCAAAATCGGGTTGTTGATGTTGTTTTATAATTTGAGTATCGGTGCGCGCGGCGCACCCTACGGGCTGTAGGAGGGACTTCCGCCCCGAAACAATCGCACCTAAAGGTGCTCACACCGCATAATATATCAGGAACGCCGCCTGGCAGCAGCCAGAGATAAAAGAAACACCGCCAAACAAAAGCCGGCAAAAAGGTCTCCATATCTGCAGTAAAAAGTCTCACCCGTACCGATACCGGGGTTGCATACGATAACGCCCTCCTGAAATGGAGCAAGTGTCGCAACAATGCGTCCGGCAGCATCAATATGCCCCGATATACCCGTATTGGCCGAACGAACAACGGGCCGGCGAAACTCAACAGCCCGAAAAACAGCCATGCTGAAATGCTGATAATGAGCGCTTGTTCTGCCAAACCATGCATCATTTGAAATATTCACGATAATTTCCGCTCCCTGTTTGACAAAACCCCGTACAAGCTCCGGAAACAATATCTCAAAACATAAAAGCGTGCCGAGTTTTCCTTCTTTCGACATGAGTATCGTATATTGCGAACCTGCAGTATAGTGCCGCGGTCCGGTATATTTATTACGGAGAAGATCAATAAAACCGAGAGGAAAAAATTCACCGAAGGGCAGCAAATGAAGCTTATCATGCACCTGCGCTATGCCGCTTTTATTCAGCAGAAAAGCGGAATTATAAAATGTGTACTTCCCCGCCTGACCGGTATAGCGGGGGCCTCCCAAGAGCAACATGCCGTTATGCTCTGCCAGTAGATTCAGCAGAGCATCGGGAATATGCTCCTGGAGATAGGTCTGCAGGGCTGCTTCGGGCCAGAGTATCAGCCCGGCGCCCTGACGGAAGGCCTCATCAGTTCGGGACAGATATCCGGAGACCTGCATATCCTGTGTTTCGTTCTTCCATCGGTCACCCTGCAGAATGCTGCATTGTATGATGCCTATTTTATGGCCCTCATTGACAGCAGGCCGGGCCGGGTACAGGCTGAGGCAAAATGAACCGTAGAGTAAAACAAGTGCCACAAGCACGATTGCCGGCAGAACCATGCGGATGCTTTTGCGTATGTCCGGAAAAACTGAGCAGGCTTGGAACATACAGCAGTTTGCAGCTACAAGAATAAAAGAAATACCGTATACGCCCGTGATATCGGCAATCTGTATCAGGTTAAGCCACCTGAATTGGCTGTAGCCGAAAAGCGCCCATGGCATGCCGGAAAAAAGATGCGCCCGCATATACTCAACACATACCCACGCAGAGGCGACTGCTAATGATTTGACAGGCCATGCGCACTGCGACTGCATGATTCCGGCGGCAGCTAAGCCAAAAAAACCGTAATACAGACCAAAAAACACCCCGATAATGAGGACTAAAAATAATGCGCTGACGAGGAAACCGGCGTCAGCGTGGACATAGAGAGCATTAAAAACCCAGTACGCAATCCCGATTGCATTTAAAGAAGCAAAGAGCGCACCGGCGCAAAATGCTTTACCGGCCCGGGCAGTTGCCAGGACAAAAAAGAGCGGCACAAGTCCTATCCATGCAAGCGGCCAGAGGCCAATGGAAGGAAAAGCGGCCGTGCACAGGACGGATGACAGCGCGATTAAAAAAAACCCCGTCACCGGTCCAGGTTTGGCAGCAGGGTGGCTACTGTTTTTGATGGTCTTTTTTTTCATCAAATATCCGGAAAAGGTTTTTCTATGGAAATTGACAGCCCAGAATCTTTGTATTCAACAGGCATGTCATGACATACAATTGCACGAATTATTTGGCAAGAATTATAAATGATCGCACAGGTGCAATACCAAAGGCCGCCTTATGTATAAACATTTAAAAACAGCAGCTTGACGACTGCCGCAGAGAACGGTAATGTTGGGGTATGGACAGGCATGCATCACCACAGGACAGCAGCCTTGCGGGCATACTGGAGGCAATGGAAAAGCCGCTTCTTTTTGCCGCCAAAAACGATTGCGCGTATTTGCACACGGTTAAAGGCCTCAATGAGCTCATTCCCCGGCTTGCAGGCAGGGCATATGAGCTTACCGAAAACCCTGAGTACAAAAAACTTTTTGAAACCCTCAAAAATACATTCACCTCCTTCTATGCTATTGAGCGGGAACTGCAGAAGGATGTGCTCCTGGCAGCCCTTGAAGCCCTTGTAAAAATTAAAACACAGGATGGTGCGTTGGTGAAAACAGATCCTGCTGCCTCACCCGGCACGCGGGCTGCCGATGCGTGCGAATTGCCTGCCGTCTCCGGCAACGAAGCACGACTGCTTCTCTCAACACCGGTTGAAAAAATAAAAGGAGTTGGGCCGAAAATCGCAGAAGCGCTTGTGCGAAAAGACATCCGGACCATTGAAGATGTGCTGTACCATGTTCCGCGGTCATATATCGACCGACGCCGTATATCCAAAATTTCCGAGCTCAAGCCGGGAGAGCATGCCACAATCATCGGTAAAATCATGACCGCCCGTGTCGGCCATCTTTCAGGCCGGGCCCGCGTTTTCGACCTGCTCATATCCGACGGCAGCGGCATGCTGAGCGCAAAATGGTTCAATGTGAATATGCCCTATGCCCATATGCTCAAAAAGAAATACTGCGAGGGTGAAAGCGTGCTGCTGGCGGGACAGACAACACAGTTCAAATTCCGCATCGAGATGCATCACCCCGAAATTGAGCTTATGGCTGAGGAGGATAATCCCGCGGCAAATCTCTCCATAGTCCCGGTCTACCCCCTTACCGAGGGCATCAGCCAGAAAACCTTTCAGAAAATATCACGTCAGGCGGTTGAGCAGTATGCCGGTCTCCTGCCTGATTATCTGCCCGGCCCGCTCAGAGCAAAGTACCGCCTTGCCGGGCTCGGGGAATCCTTTGCCCGCATGCATTACCCCGACAACAGCGACAGCTTTGAAGATCTGGTGAACTTCACCACGCCATGGCACCGCCGCATCGTGTTTGACGAATTTTTCATGCTTCAGCTTGTACTGGCCCTGCGCAAGCGCGGCATGGCTCTTGAGCAGGGCATCGCATACGAGATTCCGCAGGAGAAGCTCGACAGCAGTATCAGCGCCCTTCCCTTCAGTTTGACCGCCGCCCAGCACAAGGCCCTCAACGACATTCTTGAGGATATGAAGAAACCAAGCCCCATGAACCGTCTCGTGCAGGGGGATGTGGGCAGCGGTAAAACCGTGGTTGCCTTTATTGCCGCCATGGCGGCTGTGTGGAACGGCTATCAAAGCGCCCTCATGGCTCCCACTGAAATTCTTGCCGAGCAGCATTTTAATACACTGCAGGAACTTTCTAAAAAGCTCCGGATACACATTGTACTGCTGACCGGCAGCCAGCCCAAGCCGGCCAGAGATCGGGCGCTTTCCGCCCTTCGCGACGGCAGCGCGCATCTTGCCATCGGCACGCATGCCCTCATACAGGAGGCGGTTGAATTTCAACGCCTCGGTCTGGCCATCATCGATGAGCAGCACCGCTTCGGCGTCCTGCAGCGGGCGCTCATAAAAAAGAAAGGGCTCTCACCCGATGTCCTCGTTATGACGGCAACGCCCATTCCTCGCACGCTCGGGCTCACGGTCTACGGCGACCTTGATATATCCATCATCGATGAGCTGCCGCCCGGCCGCAAGCCCATAGTCACCAAACTGTTTCATGAGCAGAAGCGGGATGAGGTCTACAAGCTCGTGCGTACGGCCCTGGATAAAGGCAATCAGGCCTTTATCGTCTATCCGCTTGTGGATGAATCAGATAAGATGGATCTCAGGGATGCTACCACCATGACGGCCCATCTCCAGCAGGATATATTCCCCGGCTGCCGCGTCGGCCTTGTGCATGGGAAAATGCCGCAGCAGGACAAAGACGCTATTATGCGTGATTTCAAATCAGGCGCCATCAATATACTGGTTGCCACCACGGTTATCGAGGTCGGCATCGATGTGCCCAATGCATCGCTCATGATTATCGAGCATGCCGAAAGGTTCGGCCTGTCGCAGCTCCATCAGCTCAGGGGCCGTGTGGGCAGGGGCGCCGCACAGTCGATGTGCATCCTTCTTGCCCAGTACAGCAAGTCCGATGACGCCCGCCAACGCCTTGAGGTAATGGTAAAAACAAATGATGGATTCAAGATCGCTGAAGAGGATTTCACTATCCGCGGCCCGGGCGAATTTCTCGGCACGCGACAGTCTGGCATACCCGACTTTCGCGTAGCCCATATAGGCCGTGACATTAAAATCCTCACCGAGGCCCGCGAAGCGGCCTTTGCACTCATTGATGCTGACCCTGAGCTGAAAAATCCAAAGCACATGATGCTTCGGCAAATACTGCTTGAACGCTGGCGCGGACGGTTTGAACTGGCCGGAACTGGATAAATGACGTACATGGATCTATAAATTATTTACTTCATCTAGAGCAAAACATCATACCCGCACACTAAAAAAAACGGCGATCGGGTGCACCGGCCGCCGCAGTCAGCTACCTCCGGCAGTGCCGGAGGCTTGCCGTTTGCTGGCCCCTCAAAGGGGCCTATTCGCAAACGGTGAAAAACAATATCCTTTACGTTGTGCAGTTGTTGGGTGGGTGTAGCAAAGCGAAACCCACCAAATATATTCATGCCCGTCAATGGTGGGTTGCACCCACCTTACCATTTCTGTCTGCAGCGCAGAATTTCAAGAACATTTTTTATTTTTACTAGATACATTTGTTGGGTTCGCCCTTATGCCGGCAGGTCTTCATAAGCATTTGTTTTGCGTAGGGTGGGTTGAGGTACGAAACCCACCTGTTTTTTTCGGGCTTAACCCAACCAAAACCTGTCAAACTCTTGGAGTCCCCCAGCAGAGCTGGGGGTTTACCTCTTATTAATTAATGATCTTGAAGGGTACTTGTTTTTACAGCTCTTCCCAGTAGTTTTTGGGCATATCCTGCGCCAGCTTCAGGCCCCCGACGGATCCTGCATAGAGCGGGTCTTCAACGCTGACCACTGTGCACTGGCCGTAATCCTTCAGCCCATGAGCGATATGCGCCGCGAGATTTCTGATGCCGCTGCCGCCGCCTGCAAGAACTATATTGTTTTTTATCTTGGCCTGAAACTCGGGATCGAACCTGGATATCATATCCGCCGCCGTGTCGATGATCGCCGGCAGTATGCTCTCGCAGGCCCGCTTCACCTCCATCTTGATATCATGCTCGGCCGGCTTGCCGTCAAGGGGAAGCTCGACCTTGATCTCTTCCGAAACGTCGCCGACGAAGCTGAAACGCTCCTTGAACTGGCGCACCATGT
>JAFGCP010000076.1 GCA_016932595.1 Deltaproteobacteria bacterium | reverse complement strand
TAACGGAGAATGCATATCTTGTTGCTGCTGAGGGCCTTCACGATCTCGGTGGCGATCGTATGCTGGCGCGCAAGCATTGTCCGCACATAGGCTGCGCACTGGTCGATCTGCTCAAGCGGCGTGAGTCCGTCGATGGTGCATTTGGTAACGCCGGCGGCTACCTGCTGCATAAGGCCGCCGATGCGCTTCATAAAAAACTCGTCAAGGTTCGAACCGGTTATGGAGAGAAACTTCACCCGCTCAAGCAGTGGCGTGCGGATGTCGGCGGCCTCATGCAGCACGCGGCTGTTGAAGCGCAGCCAGGTAAGCTCGCGGTTCAGATACAGCTGCGGAGACGAAAGATCAGGGCCGGCAGCTGCGGCTGAAGCCTGCGCCTTCAGATTCTCATTGCCGGGCGCCAGGGCTTTTTCAGAGGTCTGCGCAATGGCTTTGTCCGCCATTTTGGTTTTGCTTTTTCTAGCTTTGTCTTTGTGTGCCGATAAGCCTGGGGAAGCAGCATCGGAGCTTGCAGCGACCTGCTTTTTTGCCTTTTTGAGAACCATGTTTTTCCCTTCTGCGGCAGGCATCGCGTCGGCGCTCATGCGGAGTATGGCCTGCGGTGTAGAATTTCACAGCCCTTTTGTCCGTCAAGGTGAAACGGCGTTTTTAGATGGTTTGACTATAGGATTCAGGCCGGCGCCTGTCAAGTTAAGTTATTGTTAAGCTGAATGCGGGACAGGATCAGGCGCGCCATAGCTGCCGGACTTGTTTGCAATAAGCTCCGGATTTGTGCAAAGCTGCTCACGATAGCGTTTAATAGTACTCCCCCGGAATCAACCCTGAAGCATCTTCATGTAGCTTGTCTCAAAGCCGCGTTCCTGTTGTCACGGCCGAAAACTATGCCCATTTTTTTCGCCATTTTTCATTATTCACCAAAAGCCAACTTTTTATTAATTAGTGATTAACAATTCCATGGAACAATTCGAGCAACCGTATTTCTGCCAAAGCTCCATGAAAAGGTGAACATATGAATAAATTACTGAATGCCACTCTCGTACTGTGTGTAACTGTCGCTTTCTTCTCTTGCAAAGCCGATAACCAGCCGGTCTTTCTGTACCAGACAGACCCCGAAGTGCGCGCTCTTGCTAAAAACAATCACCCCGAGTATCCCGGCGCGAAGTTTATCGTTCTTTCCGACATCCATTACTTTGCTCCGGAACTCGGCACGCAGGGAAGCGCCTTTGAGGAGTATCTGCGCCAGGACCGCAAAATGCTCAAAGAGGGCCCTGCAATCCTGGATGCAGCCATCGATGTTATTGGCGCTACGGCTGCTGATTTCATCATACTATGCGGCGACCTGACGAAAGACGGCGAGCGGGCAAGCCATGAACAGCTGGCCGGGCTTTTGGCAGGCATTGAACAGCAGCAGGGCAAGCCGGTTTATGTCGTGCCGGGGAATCACGATATCAGCAATGGTGACGCTATGAGTTTTACGGGTGATACGGCGGTCTCCGTGCCCACGGTCGACCCAGCGGAATTTCGGAATATCTACGGCGATTTCGGCTTTGCCGAAGCAATCGCCTCGGACACCCACTCCTTAAGCTATATCGTGGAGCCGACTCCCGGCCTGTGGCTGTTCGCCCTTGATTCCTGCCGCTACCGGGAAAACACCCCCGGCGGCCATCCGGTTACGGACGGAAAATTTTACGACGAAACGCTTGTCTGGATCGAGCAGATGCTTATTTCAGCCATGCAGCAGAACAAGGCCGTTATCGGTTTTTTTCATCACGGCGTTCTGGAGCACTACAGTTCCAATGAAAAACATTTCGACGATTATCTGCTTGATAATTTCGAGCCGGTTTCAAAAATGTTCGCCGCCTGCGGCATGCGCTTCGTGTTTACCGGCCATTACCATGCACAGGACATAACCAAAAAAACCTGGCGCTCCGGCCTGCCCAATCATTTTCTGTTTGATATCGAAACCGGGTCGCTGGTGACCCACCCTGTGCCCTGGCGCCTTGTTTCTATCAGCGATCAGACATTGACCATAGAATCCCGCCGGGTTACCGCTATCGCCGGCCATGCGGAGGATTTTCAGAATTTTTCCCGCACCTTTGTTTTAAACGGTATGACCGATATCATCAATGAAGCCCTCACCGAATACGGCGTGCCGGCCAAAGACCAGGAATTGCTGACGCCCCAGATTGCTCAGGCGTATGTAACCCATTTAGAGGGCGACGAACAAAGGCCTGACCGTTATTTTGATTTTACCGGGGTAAGCCCCCTGGGCGTTCTGGTTGGAGCCGTGCAGGGCGATCTTGTCCGTGGCTGGTATACGGACCTGCTCCCGTCGGACAATGACGTGACCATTGATATGGCAACGGGCGGCATTCTTTGACGCTACTGCCGGCGGCGCCGGCCTATCTATTTTCAAAACCCCGGAGCGCCAACGAGGGAGAGCCCAATGCTGCCTATCCCGAATTTAACCCTGCAACCGGTGTCGACCCGAAAGGCTCGGTTACGGTCATCAAGCTGAAAAATTGACTGACGCGGGCGGTTCTCGGGCAGCGGCTCGAATATATGCTGAGGCCCGGCCTCGATGCCGCAGGCGGGAGGGAAAATCCCGGACTATGAAACCGTTTTGAGGGAAATAAAGGATCTCTGGCTTGGCAAAAACGAGAGCGGCACCAGGGATTGCTCGTCGGCTTCTGCTCTTTAGAATAAAACCTCGCTGAAATGTGATGCAGCCTCTTGTGGGCAAGGGACGGGGTGAGGGGTAACCCGACAGCAATCCTCATGGCCCACCAGAGAAAAAGAGCGTTTTTCAGTTTCTAAAACCTGGAGGATGCGACTGTTGCATCTTTCGCCGGCTGCATAATCGCACAAAACGTTATTCCGGCTTGCCCGGAATCCTTTTCAGGGAAAGGCCAGAATCGACAGCCATGCTACACACCCGAACCACCCGCTCATTGCCGGGCAGCCGTCCCGGGCTGATGCGCCATAAGCTTCAGATGCTCTGGCTCATTTGTTTTTTGCTTACCGTGGTGCGCGTGATTTTCGCCGATACCGGTCAGTTCACGGTAGGGCTGCTGAAGTACCGTGAAACCACGGGATCCCAGAGCTCCGTAAAAAACTATGCTTTTGAGAAAACCGGCTCAGGGTATGCGCTCAGGCTTTCGCAGGATGACATCGCGCAAGAAATACTTTGCGATGCGGCCCATCATACGCTAACCGAGCGCTACACCCGGGCGGACACCGGCGATAACATAACCGTCAGGCGCGAAGCGGACCGGCTTGTGTTTACCGGCTCGGCCGGGGGCAGGCCCGTCCGCAGCCAGGCTGCTATCGGAAACGATCTCTGGTACGGGTCGAAACTGCTGCTGCGGGGCTTCATCCTTTCGCAGAAACAATCCGAGGTTTATTACATGACCAGGCCCGAGGAGCAAAAGGTCATAAAGCTGCGGGCGGAAAAGCAGGGATTAGAGGACATTGCGGTGGCTGGCAGCCGGTTCACAGCGGTCAAAATCAAATGCACGCTGCCCGATTATCCAGTGCTGCCCTGGAAATCATTTTTCTGGTACCGGGCCTCGGACGGCATTCTTCTGAAATCCGAAGAGCGCCGGGGGCCGCCCTGGGAGCCCCTGACGGTCGTCGAGCTTACACATGAAGACCGGAAAAGCTTGGGCGCAGCACAGGCGCGCTCCGACTCCCCTGGGCGCTTACAGCAGGAACTTTATCAGTAGGACAGCTGGCGGGCACTTAAAATCCCGCTGCCGTCTGCAGCGTTTGACCGGCGGGGCCGCCGTGATAGGCCATGAAATGCTCCAGGCCCTCGGGCCCCATGAAACGCTTGAGGAGCCGTTTTTCGCTTTTCAGCAGATCGACAACCAGCAGGCTGTCTATTGAGCTGGAAAAATTTTTGTCGATATTAAAGCTGAGTATGACCCCATTGAGCTTCAAATAATGCCGCAGCAGCACCGGAATGCCCTTGCGGTCATGCTCGATCTGCGCAACCAGCGCATTGACATGCTCCAGGGTCGGTATGCCCGCGACAAGGCGGGGGTCGATGCCGGTAGGAAGAACATTCACCACAGGATTGCGCGGCTTGACATTTCGGGAGAGACTTCTGTCGGTTTTTGATGAAAGGAGAAACTGCAGCATGAGATTTTTTGAAATGCGGTGATAGTCATTGCTGATGCTCACCGGGCCAAAAAGCATTTTATACTGGGGATTTCTAGCCACATATTCGCCGATGCCCCGCCAGAGAATGGACAGCGAATTGTGTTTTTTCTGATAGTGCGGGGCAATGAACGAGCGGCCCATCTCCAGCGCCGGCCCCAGGTTTTCGAGAAACTCCTTTTTAAACTTGAACAGGGTTGTCACATAAAGCCCGCCTGCGCCATGCCGGGGAAGAATACCATCGGTGGGGCCAAGCCGGTAGCCTCCTGCAATTTCCCGCTCTTTGCCGTTCCACATGAAAATGTGCAGATAGTGCTGATCAAACCGGTCTGTATCGAGCAGCCGTCCCGTGCCCTCGCCGATTTCGCGAAAGGCTTGCTCGCGCAGCCTGCCGATTTCCTGAAGCACCCGGGGTATCTGGCAGGCCCGGGCGATGTAGACCGAAAATTCACCCTGTCGGCACAGGAGTTGCTCTTCGGGGAGCAGATCTATGTCCTGCTGCAGCACATGAGGCGCGGTGGCTGAAGCCAGCGGCCTGGCCCGCCACCGGATGGCGGGAAGCATGAGCGTGCTGCCGGTAAACAGCCGGGTCCGGCCTGCCCTGTTTTTCATCAGATAGGTACTGAGCCTGAGATAGTCGATCATCGCTTTATCGGTTTGAAACTCAGCAAGGCTGCGAAACGAAATCGGGCTGCCTATATGCATCCGTATCGTGCGTGATTTCTTGTTGATGACCTCGCGGGGAAGCAGCATGGTGCGCAGCCGCGGGTGCACCATGCCGGCCAGCTGAAACATGGCGCTGTTACGGCCCTGAAAATACACCGGCACCGCCGCGGCCCCGGAGCGCCGCGCAAGCCAGGCCACATGCTCGCTCCATGGCTTATCGGCAATCCCCCACCGGCCAAGACACAGGTGCGACACCTCCCCCGAAGGGAATGTCATAAGCGAACCGCCGCTTTGCAGCCAGCGCAGCGCCTCTTTCATGGAGCGCACGTTCTTGCGCGCCGAGCCAGAGCCGCCGAAGGGATCAACGGGGATTATCAGCTCCCGCAGTTCCGGGATGTGCTGAAGAAAATAGTTGCCCAGTATTTTAACATCGCTGCGGATGCCGGTCAGCAGCGCTCCGAGAATAACGCCGTCTATGCCGCCGAAGGGGTGATTGGCCACGACAATCAGGGGGCCCTGGCGGGGAATAGCCGCCGCCTCCTCGGGGCTGAATGAAACATGCACGCCAAGAGCGGAAAGACAGGTGTTGAAAAAAGTTTCAGGCTGCCGGTAGCGGGCCTGGCGGTAAACGCCGTTAATTTCACCAAGAGCAAACAGCTTTTCGACGGGCTGGGAGATAAGCGTGTACAGCCTGTTTGAAACCGGGCGGGTAATGAATTTTTTAATGTCAATGAGTTTTTCGTCGGCCGTGGTTTGCATCGGTGCTGCTCCTTGCATGCGGCTGTGACGTACGCCCGTTTCGCTGCAGCGGCGCAAAGCCGAAAGTAGCGTATTGTATTGTGTCTCCGATACAGTATCCTGCCTCTGTTAAGTAACGATAAGCCTTCTGTTTATTGTTTGTTAATTTTATTGCCTCTTCGGTGTTTTTGTCATCCGGCATGCCTGAGGACCAACAGGAAAATACGGCGGAAGCAATGCTGCCTGGTCGGTTGCAGTGGTGGCAAGTAGTTTCATTTAACGGGGCTGTTCCGCAAATTCGGGATTTTGCGACGCGCAGCCAGGCGCTCGGAAACTTACCCCGCCAGGCATTCC